>JAICKT010000389.1 GCA_025927795.1 Parafilimonas sp.
GTTCGGGCAAAGCAGTTGTATAAATAAAACTTCGTGCAAAGTTAATAAGGTAATCTTTTAGCTTCGTTGATCCAACAACTGCAGCGCCATGTACGCCGCATGCTTTGCCATAAGTATAAATGCGGCAAAAAATTTCATCCTGCATGTTTTCTTTTTGCACGAGACCTTCCCCGCTTTCTCCAATTACTCCGGTAGCATGCGCTTCATCAATTATAAGATGCGCGTTAAACTTTTTGCATAGAATAATAATCTCACGCAAACAACAAAAATCGCCATCCATGCTAAATACAGATTCTGTTACTACAAAAATTCTTTTTGCGCTATCTGTTTGTACAGCCTTTAATTTTTTTTCCAACTCATTCATATCGTTATGTGCAAATGAAAAACTTTGCGCAAACGACAATCGAATTCCATCGCGAATAGAAGCATGACAATATTGATCGTATAAAATGGTATCTGCTTTTTGCGGCACACAACCTATTAAACCAACGTTTGCATCGTAACCGGAATTAAAAATAAGTGCGGCTTCAGCTTTATGAAAAATTGCAATTTTGTTTTCTGATTCTTCAATTAATTTATAATTACCGGCCAATAATCTTGAACCCGTTGAACCTGTTTTTAAATGTTTATCAATCTTATCTTTTAATAAACCATTGTACACAATACCCAAATAATCATTCGAGCAAAAATCAATTGTATTGCCAGGCAATTTTAATTTTCGTAAAGCATTTTTATTAAATCTTTCATTCAATTTTTTTTCTAAAAAAGAATCATCGTACATAAAAAATATTTATGAGCATTATTTCAAAACTAAACGTTTGCATGTTATGATTTTAATCGCTTTTTGACCTATTAAGGGAAAGAATCTTCCCGCAACGAAACAACTTTAAAAACATATCTAAAAAGTTTATTACAAATATTTTGATTTTTTCATGGTTTTTATTTTACATCACTCCACCATTATCTTCTTTTACCAATAAAATCTATTCGTTTGCCAAGTTTGAAAAAATGATGGAACACGTATTGAATATTTTTACGACTTATTACCAAAACTAATTCCATCGGGTAATACCAAACTAAAATACAATTACAATCATGAGAAAGCTTTGCATTCTTTGTTTAATAGCTTGCGTGTTCGCAGTCCACTCATTTGGACAATCAGTAATGGATCCAAACGATGCTATTGTCAATTACAATTCAAATACGCCACCTACTCAACCGGCGTGGGGACAAATAGGCAAGTGGGTACGCACTCCGCGTGTTAGCTGGAATACCAGTGAATATAAGTGCTATATATATAAAGGGAACGCATTCAGGCTTCATTTTCCGAAAAGCTATAACCCAACAGCAAATGACGGTAAGAAATATCCGATGCTTGTTTTCTTTCACGGTTTGGGTGAAGCAGGTAATATTTATGACAACGAATACCAGCTTTATCATGGTGGCGACGTTTTTCAGGCGGCAGTAAACAATGGTAAATTTGATGGATACGTGCTCTGTATGCAAAGCACAGGGTTTTGGGGAAGTAACCAGTACCAGGCAGTAGCCGAGATAATAGATTACATGGTTACTAATAATAAATTAGATCCGTTTGCTGTAAGCGATAATGGTTTATCAGCCGGCGGACAAGGAACATGGGAAATGATGTTTTCACATCCTTCGTACATAGCATCCGCTATTCCCATGTCATCAATATCAACTAACTACACAGCTCAAAACACTATTGACGAAGTGAAATTTACTCCGGTTTGGGACATACAGGGAGGTCAGGATGGATCACCTGCCCCATACACCGCACATACTGTTAGAGATGCAATGTTAGCAGCGGGCGCAAACTTTACATATAAAGAGTTTACAACTTTAGGTCATGGCACTTGGGATTCAACATGGTTACTTCCCGATTTTTGGCCATATTTGTTAAGGGCCTACGGCTCTAACCCTTGGCCATTAACAGGAAGAACACAATTTTGCCCCGGCGATAATATTAATGTAACCATTGGTGTGGCGCCCGGCTATCAGGCATACCAATGGAGATATAATTACAATCCAATAAATGGTGCAAATACAAACAGTATTCATGCAACACAAGCTGGTACCTATGATGTGCGTGTTGAGCGAAATGGTATTTGGTCAGATTGGTCGAGAAAACCTGTACAAATTATAGTACAGGCTGCAACACCAACACCTCCTATACAAGTAGCAGGAATAATGAGTACGGCAATACCTGCCGCAGATGGAAAAAATTATGTAAACCTCCAGGTATCCGGTAACGGAAATTATACCGGTTATACATGGAAAAGAGTTGGTTCTGATAGTGTGTACAGTACTGATGCAACATTTAAGGCAACTCAACCAGGTTATTATATAGTTGCTGCAGATCAACAATTCAGTTGTTCAAGTTTATATTCTGCCGCATTTAAAGTTATTAATGCTAAAGGACCAAATGCACCAAGTGCTGTAAAAAGTTTAACGGCTACTGCTTTATCCAATACACAAGTTCAACTTGGATGGAGCAATCCGACTCAACAGGCAAATGCACCTGTTGCGTTTGAAATTTACAGAGGCACAGCCAGTGGCGTTTATTCTTTTGCAGGACAGGTTGACCCATCAATAACAAATTATGTTGATTCAAATCTTTCTCCTAAACAAAAATATTTTTACGCAATACGCGCAATAGATTCAACAGGTGCAGCAGCTTTATCTAATGAAGCAAGTGCAACAACTACTTCTGATACTACTGCTCCTACTATTCCCGATAATTTCAGAACAACATATACAACGCCATCCACTATCTCAATTGCATGGGATGCATCTGCGGATAATGTTGGAGTTGATCATTATAATATTTATATAAACGGTTCGCTTTCCAATGTAACAACACAAACAAGTTTTATTTTAACCGGACTTACTCAAAGTACACCTTATGCTTTATATGTAAAAGCTGTTGACGGAAGCAATAATGTTTCAGGTGCAAGCAGTCAAATTACTGCTGAGCCAATTCTTGGAGGTCTTAAATACAGTTATTACACAACAAATACTGCATGGAGCGTTTTACCTAACTTTTCAACTTTAACACCGGTTAAAACAGGTG
Source organism: Parafilimonas sp. (assembly GCA_025927795.1). Classification (GTDB taxonomy): domain Bacteria; phylum Bacteroidota; class Bacteroidia; order Chitinophagales; family Chitinophagaceae; genus Parafilimonas. Next base: position 3,092 of record JAICKT010000389.1, read on the forward strand.
TATCTCAAAATACAGATATTACCGTAGCAACGCAAAGCACTAATTACGGTTTCTTGTGGCAAGGATATATTCAGGTTCCTGTTAATGGCACATATACGTTTGGTACAACTTCAGATGATGGAAGTGCATTATGGTTCAATTCGTATACACCAACAGGTACACCTACAGTTAATAATGATAAAGCGCATTCTTCTCAAACAAAAACAAGTGCATCTATATCATTAACTGCCGGTATTTATCCTATTTGCATTGAGTTCTTCCAGGCAGGCGGCGGTGCTAACATGTCTGTATCATGGGCAAGTACAGCATTATTTGGTAATACGACTCAACATAATATTGACAATAAATATTTTGTAGGAACATACGTTAATGCAGGTTCTGTACCTGCTGTACCAACTACTGTTACAGCAACAGCTCTTGCTTATAATAAAATAAAAGTTAACTGGACAGATAAAAGCAATAATGAAACAGGTTTTGAAGTATATCGCTCAACAAGTGTAAATGGCGATTATAATATTGCAGGTACAGTTGGTTTGGATGCTACTACTTATACAGATTCAGCTTTAGCGCCATCAACTACTTACTATTATAAAGTTCAGGCTATTAACAAATATGGCAACTCAGGTTTAAGCAAGCAGGATACTACAGCGAGTTCAACAAACGGATTAAATTATTCTTTTTATACAGGCACATGGTCTGTGCTTCCAGACTTTACAACATTAACACCGGCGAAAACAGGATTTTCCTCAACCACAGATATTAGTGTTGCCACACAATCTACCAACTATGGTTTTGTATGGCATGGATATTTGAAGACTACAAAATCGGGCACATACACATTCCAAACCACATCTGATGATGGAAGCGCTTTATGGGTTAATTCAAATACTGCAAGCGGAACCCGGACAGTTAATAACGATGGTTTACATGGCTCTACAACTGTAACAAGCAGTTCTGTTTCATTGTCTGTAGGTACCTATCCAATCACAATTGAGTTTTTCCAACAGGGAGGAGGCGCAAATATGTCAATATCTTATAAAGTTCCTGGCACTTTTAGCTATGTAACAATTCCTTCTTCTGCATTGTTCAGAGCAAATATTGGA
>JAICKT010000658.1 GCA_025927795.1 Parafilimonas sp.
GAACGCTTAATCTCAAAACCACGCGAACTACCTTGCAATGTTATTTGCAACGTAACACCTGTTTGTTTTGCGGCAGGTAAAGTGGTTTGATAATTATTACCTTGCGCATCTTTCCATTTTCCAGTATATATTTCGCCTGCTTTTGGTTCAAGTAAAAAAACGCCCATTCCATCATGCACTGTTTTAAATTGTGCTACCTCTGTGCCACTCTTACCAACAATAATTCCCTGCACGGTTGCAGGTCTTCCATCGGAGCTAATAGCTTTAAATGCAATTTTACTTTCAATACCTTCAACCAAATCTCCACCTTCCGGCAAAAATTGTATAGCAGTTTTAAGTGCGATATTTTTTTCTTTTAAAGATGGTTTCGATTGCACAATGTGCACTGCTTTTCTGTATAAAAAAGTAGAGTCAAAATTCAGCATCCAGCGCGTGTATGCTTTTATGTAAACAGCCTGCTCTTTGTAGTCAAGCGGAACGTCAAAATCGCCGCTTGCAGATGATTGATACACCGCTTGCACACAATGCTTCAATAACCTGCCGTTAGCATCAATAAAATCAATGTATAAAGTTTTGCTTATATCATCCGTATTTACGCCAGTCATAAGATATGCTTTAAACCAGATTGTTTCGCCGGGTGCATAAGCGGGCTTATCATAATGCAGGTAAATTTTTTCCTGCGGAAAATTATCAGCCAGAGTGGTTAATGAATTTTTTACAGTATTTATATCTATGGTTTGTGCAAAAAGGTTACATGCAGTTGTGCAAAAAATTAGTGCAAAAAATAAACGCATACAGTTTATCAGCTTTATGCAATTGTATTTAAAAACTATGTGCAATTGCTCGATGTAATTTATCTTAACACTTCATCAACAAAAAATCTATATTACAGTTTTGTAAAGTATGAATATTAATTGGTACTGTAAAGCCTTTAATAATCTTGCGCCTTCTGAATTATACCAGGTAATGCGTTTACGCAGCGAAGTTTTTGTAGTTGAGCAAAATTGTGTTTTCCTGGATGCTGATAATAAAGATGAGCAATGTCTGCATTTTATGGGTTGGATAGAAAAAGATTTGGTTGCATATACACGTATTGCACCACCGGGTTATATTTATGAGGAGCCGTCTATTGGTCGCGTGGTAACGTCGCCGGCATACAGAAGAAATAAAATTGGTTATGTGTTGATGGAAAAATCAATTGAGCAATGCAAAAAAGTTTTTGGTAATGCACCTATTAAAATTGGTGCGCAATATTATTTAAAGAATTTTTATGCGTCATTTGGCTTTAAGCAAATAAGTGATATTTATTTGGAAGATGGAATAGAACATATTTATATGTTGCTTTCATGACTTAGACATTTCTAAAGCATCAGAATAATAATTATTTAAAGAAAATAAGTGATGATAAATCGGTTGCACTATAAATTTTTTTTATCCGTATTGATAGTTTGCTTTGTTTCCTGCAAAACAAAACAGCAACAGGTTGTAACATCGGAAAATACAAAACAACAATGGCTGCTGCCTTTTTCAAAACTCGATTCTGTAAACCCTGTAATGCAACCCGGCGATTTAAAATTTATTTGTCC
>JAICKT010000585.1 GCA_025927795.1 Parafilimonas sp.
ATGGATACAGTGCCTCTTGAAAAACTTGATTTTGCTGCATTGCAAATTAGAGAAACGGTTGAGCAATGGACAGGCGTAAAAGTATCAGTTGGTGTTGCACCAACAAAAACATTAAGCAAGGTTGCTAATCATATTGCGAAACTTGATAAAAAAGCAACCAACTGCGTTACTGTTTTAAAAACAGAAGCAGATGTAAATGATGCATTGCATAAAACACCTGTTGGTGATGTATGGGGCGTTGGTCGGCAATACGCAAATAAATTAAAATCGTTTGGCATTTTCGATGCATATCATTTAACACAAATGCCCGAAGAATGGGCAAGAAAAAATTTGGGCGGCGTAGTTGGTTTGCGATTGATTAAGGAATTAAAGTGCGAACCATTTATTGTAATGGATGAAGAATTGGTTCAGAAAAAAATGATTGCCACCACACGCATGTTTGGTGCACCTGTAAAAGATAAACAAAGTATTAAAGAAGCCATTGCTACCTATACATCAAGAGCTGCAGAAAAATTACGCCGGCAATTCGGTGCAGCATCAGCAATAACTGCATTTGTTGTTCCGAAAATGCCCGGAGGTGATGATGGTCATTTCTCTCACGGACCGATGATAAGTGATTGCACAATGTTATCACATGCAACTTGTGTAACAGGTGAGTTAATTAAAGCAGCTATGAAAATTGTTGACCGTATTTACGAAGAAGGAAAGATGTATAAAAAAGCAGGTGTAATGTTGAGTGGCATTGTTCAAGACACTTCTGTGCAGGGTGATTTTTTTATCCCGCATAAAGAAAATAATAATCGTATGCTGATGAGCATGATGGATAACATCAATTTTAGTATGCGTGATGATGTGTTGAAGTTTGCAGCAAGCGGCACAAAACGCAACTGGAAAATGCGCCAGGAATTTCGCAGCCCGCGTTATACGAGCAGGTGGGATGAATTGTGTGAAGTGAAATAATTTAAATAAGGGTTAGTAGTTATCGGTTAGACGGCTTCGAGCCGTCGGACCGTTTTTACATGCATATGATTTATTTCATTCACGATTATATTACAACGAGCTAATGCCAAATCATCGCTATTTATCAAAGCAATTTCTGCATACACTAATCCCATAGAATCATTTTTATCAATTTAAAAGTTATCTGTTAATTGCAATAATGATAAATAATTTTACATGATGGAATTTGGCATAAGCACATTTGGAGAAATTGTACCGGACAGAGTTTCTGGCAAAGCAATTAATGCGCACAATAAAGTTCAGGAGTTATTACAATATGCACAACTTGCAGATGAAATTGGTTTGGATGTTTTTGCTTTGGGCGAACATCATCGTGCAGATTATGTAGTAAGTACACCGGAAATGATTTTAGCTGCTGCCGCATCCATTACCCAAAAAATAAAATTTATCAGTGCTGTTACAGTGTTGAGTTCATCAGACCCTGTTCGTGTATTTCAAAATTTTGCAACGCTGGATTTAATTTCAAACGGTCGTGCAGAAATTATGGCGGGCAGAGGTTCATTCATTGAATCGTTTCCATTGTTTGGTTATGATTTGAATGATTACGATGAATTGTTTATTGAAAAACTCGATTTGCTTTTAAACATTAATCAGCATGAAATTGTTTCGTGGAAAGGAACGCATCGGGCAGCAATAAATAATCTTGGTGTTTATCCAAGACCACTTCAACAACAATTGCCGATATGGATTGCCGTTGGTGGAACACCTGCTTCTGTTGTACGTGCCGGCAGTTTGAATTTGCCATTGACGATTGCGATTCTCGGAGGCAATCCTGTTTATTATACACAGCTTACGGATTTATATCGCAATGCTGCAAAAAGAGCCGGACATGATGTTGCTCAACTTCAGCTTTGCATTAATGAACATACTTATATCGCTAATTCAACTGAACAGGCAAGAGATGAGTTTTGGATTATCTATGAAAAAGTAATGAACAAAATCGGCAAAGAAAGAGGCTGGAGTGAAATGACGAGAGACCATTTTGATGCATTATGTGAACCAGATGGACCGCTCGTTGTTGGAAGCGTAAAAGATGCAACAGAGAAACTGATTTATCAGCATAAATTATTTAA
>JAICKT010000655.1 GCA_025927795.1 Parafilimonas sp.
AAAATTTTTTGTATAAATTAATTGCCCTACGGAATTATAAATATTTACACTTTGAAATGTAACCGGCACCTGGTAATTGCGAATGATAAATGAATTCCGGAATGGATTGGGATATAAAAGATAACCCTGATCTTTTAATCGCTTAGGAAGAATTTTCGTGTACACGTTCACGTTATCTACATATAAATTATTTTGTCCATTGCCCTTTGCGGTAAAATAAACCTGAAAATCTTTATTACCAATTACAGGATTGAGATAAAAATTTACATGCTTCCATTGATTGTTAGTTGGCGTGAAAGCAACGCCCACAGGGAGGTTTGGATCACCAATTGTTTGCAAATCGGCTCCCCATTTTTTCCATATTGTTGTGAACGTTTGCCCGCAATCTTGTGTTATCTGCAGCTCAAAAGTATCTAAAGGCATATTAGTGCTTCCGGGATACGTGACGCCTTGAGAATAGGCATAATCATAAGAAACAAAAAATGAATCAACAGATGCATCATATTTTATAATGGGCGAATAAAATCTATCCTCAGTGTTGAATGCTGAAGAATTGAAATATTGTATTACCATTGATGCGCTTCCTGTTTTTGCAGCAGATGTAGAACGCTGCCAGGTGGTGGCTCCATCAGGGTTTTGTATGTTCCAATTGGTTGGCGGAAAAGTGGTGGTTTCAAATCCTTCTGAAACGGGGGCATTTAAAACAGGAGATATTTTTATTATTTTTTTTGTTGTATCATTTGCCGGATATTGATCGGCAATGCCATTGGGATTGGAGCTAAAAATAGTAAGCAGATGCTCGCCCGGCGAAGAAGTAATAGTATTTATTGTAACCGTTTGCGAATTACATCTTGCAATAGAGCCAGTATAATTAAAAGTTCCAATGCTGCCGTCATCAACCTGGTAATTGATAGTAAGCGTTTTTAAAGTATCAAATCCAAAATTGGCAATAGTAACCTGCGGTGTAAAATCTGGTGTGCATAAGGCTTCCGAAGGTTGGTTTATTAAAAGCGTTGATGCATTTTCCTGTTTAGTATCTAATTTATCTATTGAAAAATTATCTACATAAATATTATTTCCAAAATCATTAACTGATTTTATTCCTATTATAATAGATGATGCATTTATGTTGCATGTGGAGATGCTTACATTTTCATTGCGCCATTGCGATGATGTAGGAACAAATGATGATGTAACAAAACTACCTCCATTGGTGCTTAACTTGCTGCCTCCTTTGTTGTACGAAGTAGGAAGCCATGTAGCGCCACAATCAATTGAATAAACAATTTTCAGTGAATCTATAGAAGCTGCATCGTATTGTGCATAAGCAACATCAAAACTTATTTTTATTGAATCGGTATTAATTAAATCAATTTTGGGAGATTGAAGAATATCAACAGCGGTAGTGGTTTGGTAATTAAAAGCATCTAATCGCATAGATGCAGCGCCGGTTTTACTGGCAAGCGTGGTTCTTTGCCATGAAAGGCTCCCATCAGGATTATATAAGGTCCATCCGCCCGCAGGGGGAAATGTGGCGCTTTCAAATCCTTCAACATCGGGAAGTGTAAGCTTTGGAAGAATTAAAAACGAAAC
>JAICKT010000535.1 GCA_025927795.1 Parafilimonas sp.
GATGAGCAAAGATAAAATAACATACAGCAAGAAACATAACGGTACTGCGAGCCATTGAATAATAAACGCAGAAACAATTGCAACAACAGCAATAATTATAAATGGCAATAATTTTTTTGTATTGATATTTGAAAACTTTAATGCAAGCATTGGTTTTTTTGAAACCATCAGCCACGATAAAATAATAATTAGTGCATACCAAAACCACGGATTAATTAAAACATGTGTAATAAATGAATAATTATTCGTCCAATAAATTAAAGGAAAAGATGCGATGAGCAAACCATTAGCAGGAATAGGAATACCTTTAAAATAATTTGTGTGTTCTGTATCTAAATTAAATCTTGCGAGCCTGTAAGCGCCGGCGCATGCGATAATAAATGCTGGCACTAAAAAAATAAATGGAACCTGCAAGCCATTATCCTGCTGCGCAAAACTTAAACGCAAAAATTGATAGACAATTAATGAAGGTGCAACACCGAAACTTACCACATCAGCCAGTGAATCTAACTGTGCGCCCATTGCTGATGTTGCTGCCATCCATCTTGCAATAAAACCATCTAAAAAATCTATCACTGCAGCAAGTGCGATAAATAAAGAAGCTATAAACATTTGCTCTGGAATGCTTACATATTGCGTTCCTAAATCGGTTATGTCTGGCATTAACAGAGCGCCATTGTTTGTATAAAGGGGAATGAGACCTGGTTGCAAAATATAAACGATGGCAATGCAACCAAACAACAAATTAAGTAACGTAAATATGTTTGGAAGTTGTTTCATTAAATTACTTTGAAAGCGACAAAATAATAATTATTCGCGGCTGCAATTAACTGTAAGTTTTTGTAATAAGATTGTGTAAAGTCAAGATAAGCACGAAATTCATGTGTAGGCACAGCAAACTGATCGAAGAAAATTATATCGCCTGTCTTTAGAAATTCTGATAAAGAAGATAACACATACAATGTTGCAGAATATAAATCTGCATCCATCATTAATACTGTTCTTTTTGAGTTATCGAAATTTTTTAAGAATGCTGGAAGTGTTTGTTGAAATAATCCCTTATAAAATTTTCCGCGTTCATCGTTTATTTCGGGAAATTTATTTCCTGTTGAAAATGCTCCTTTTTTATAAGGACCATAATCTTCAGGCAAACCATCAAAAGTATCAAACCCAAAAAATTTACTGTCAACATTTTTATTTTGCTCTAAGAACCATTTGAATGATTGACCGCTTGCCACACCAAATTCTAAATAGTTTATTGCTTCATTCTTCACTTCCGTTTCTAAAACTTTTCGATACAATGGATAGCGTTTATAGTAACTCCACTTCGATGGAAAATCATTAACAGCAACCTTTTTATTTTGATAAATAAATTTTGAAAGTTTAGTAAGATAGAAAGCGTTTAAAAAAAATCCTGACAAAAATCCAAATACACGATGCAACTGCAGCCAGCTAAAAATAATTTTTGTGTAACGGATGAAGAAAAGTTTCATGCAGTGTCTATTTCTTCATCAATTTCTCAATCTCATCCGCTTCAATCGGAATATTTTTCATTAAGTCAATATTACCATTTTTTGTAAGCCAAACATTGTTTTCAATACGAATACCCATTTGCTCCTGTTCGATATAAATACCGGGCTCAACTGTTAGCACCATACCTTCCTGCAACGGTTCAACAAAAGTTCCCAAATCATGTACATCCAAACCCAGGTGATGCGAAATGCCATGATATAAATATTTTCGGTAAGCACGATTTTCTTTGTCTTCATTTTTTATATCTGTTTTTTTCAGCAAACCAATTTTCTGAAAAATTATAGTTGCTTCATCACCAACTTTTTCATGATAATCTGTTAATGTAATCCCCGGCTTCAATAAACCTTTTGCATAATTATGCAAATGCAAACATGCATTGTAAACATTCTTCTGTCGTCTTGTAAATTTACCATTCACCGGAATTGTTCGTGTAAGGTCAGCAGCATACCCACCATAGTTTGCGCCGAAATCCATCAATATTAATTCGCCATCTTTTGCTTCTTCATTGTTGAAAATATAATGCAACGTTCTTGCACGATCACCACTTGCTATAATACTCGAATACGCTTCGCCTTTTGCACGATTGCGTAAAAACTCATGTACAATTTCTGCTTCAATTTCATATTCCATTACCCCGGGTTTTATGAATTGCAATAAGCGGCGAAATGTTTTATCTGTTATGTCAATGGCTTTTGAAATTACATCCACTTCATATTTTGTTTTTATAGCACGCAGCTTCAACATAATTTTTGCTGTGCGCTCATAATTATGCAATGGATATTTTTCTTTCATTTCTTGTACAAAACGGTAATCTCGTGTTGCTGCATAATTTGTAGCTTTTCTATCATGCTCATTTGTGCTTAAATAAATATTGTCTGCAGAGTGAATCCATTTTTGCAGTAACGCATCCAAACTGTCTAACCAAACTATTGTTTCTATGCCTGATAATTCTTTTGCTTCATCCGCACGCAATCTTCTGCCATCCCATTTTTCTTTCAGTTCCACGGGTCTTATCAATACCAACACTTCACGATATTTTTTATCAGGATTATCAGGATA
>JAICKT010000643.1 GCA_025927795.1 Parafilimonas sp.
AACTTTTCCTGATCCCATAGTTGTAATTTTTAATTTTTTAAATAAATATTTTTTATAATCTTCTTTATATGTATAAAATATATTGCCAATAAAAATAAACCTCTGCAAGATTAAATGAGATATAGCATGGTAAAGGGTTTTATTCGTTTCTACTTACATATACTGGCAGTATTCTTACATAATTTCTGAGTAAATTTTTGCCCAGAATGAGGAAGAAATTTGGGGCCTTTTTTAAACCACCTAAAGGAACAATAAAATAATGAACGATCAATAATGAATGACATGACTTATAACCTATATCATACAACGACAATGGAGGAAGAGATAAGCTAATAATGAATAATTAAATGAATAAAGACATAATATTAAACCCGGTTAAGGACGCAGGGATGTAACTTAATAATTGAATAACCTATAATTAATAATTAACGCTCCTTTCTCTGGCACAATATTTAAGCATGATCAATATTAATTTAACCATGAAATATAATAATATGACAAATTCAAAAACCCCAAAAAAGGAAAATGCTGCTGCACTCAGTGGCGATGCATCCATGCTGCAGGATTTTTTTATAGATGAACTTAAGGACATTTATTGGGCGGAAAAACATCTCGTAAAAGTTTTACCGAAAATGGGAAAAGCAGCTACCACGCAGGAATTAAAAGATGCTATAAATGATCACCTTGAAGTAACTAAAACACATGTGTCGAGGTTGGAAGATGTATTTGAACTAATGAATAAAACGCCACAGGCAAAAAAATGCGAAGCTATGGCAGGTATTACGAAAGAAGGTGATGATATTGTGAGTGATACAGAAAAAGGGTCCATTACACGTGATGTAGGAATTATTCTGGCTGCTCAAAAAGCAGAGCATTATGAAATATCAACCTATGGAGGGCTTACTACACTTGCAAAAACACTAAACCTGCAAAAGGTGGCAGATATATTGTACAAAACTTTACAGGAGGAAAAGCAAACTGATGAAACGCTTACCCAAATTGCTGAAAATAATATCAATGTGGAAGCAGCTCAGGAAGTCGAATAATAGCACTCCGAATAATGATAATTAAAAATTGAATGCTGAATTTGTTTTGTAATTAATCATTATTAAGTTAGCCAGCCTATTTTTTCAGGCTGGCTTTTTTAAATATTATTAGCTAATAATCATCTACCAAATCAATTAAAATTAAAAAAATGAATCAATTAAAATTAAAAACAGTCCTTCCCTTTCTAATTTTTATAAGCGTAGCGCTTAGCAGTTGCCAGGCTATAGCCGGCATATTTAAAGCAGGTGTATGGTTTGGCGTTATCGGTGTAGTAGTGATAGTTGTTATTATATTTTGGCTGATAAGCAAAGCAAGAAAAAAATGAGCAGTGGGAATTCACTCCTTTTTGTTTGTATACCAATGCATAGAGATAATTAGAAGCCTTAGTAACAAAAAATTGTTGTTTTTCTATTCTTCTATATTACACTAATATAAACATGCTACTTTTGCTGGCTTATTTTAAGCTTTGCTATTTATGATAAAAAATTTAGTTGATAAAATTGCTGATAGAATAAGATGGGGGTATCTCGCAGCATTTATTATTTTACTTATTTCTTATATCGTTTCGTTTGTTTCTACGCAAAAGCTTATGAAACA
>JAICKT010000304.1 GCA_025927795.1 Parafilimonas sp.
GAAAACGGGAATAATAAAATTCTGAATGAGCGAAGAAATAAAGAATTAAAATTCATGTATCAAATGCATTCAAATGTAAGTAAACACAAACGATTCGATTTTATTGAAGAAAAAACTGCAACGAATGTTTTATTAACATCGCTTGTTGTTGTACAAACATCGCGTTTATATGTTCAGATGTTGGCACGGTTGCAATTTTTGTATAGCCGCTCCATGCTTCAATTTCTTCTTCATAATTCATAAAATCTTCATTAAACATCCATCCTAATACATCAAGATTATTTTGTTTGCAAACAGACGCTGTTAACAAAGAATGATTAATGCTGCCTAAATAATTTTTGCTTACCAGGATAACTTTAGCATTTAGTTTTTTTATAAGATCAATTATAAATTCATTGTCATTTAAAGGAACCATTAAACCGCCGGCACCTTCTATAATTAAGTTTTCAGTTTTCAGTTTTGAGTTTTCAGTTGAAGGCTTATCATTATTCACGATTTTATTATAATCTTCAACAATCTTATCCAGTTCAATTTCTATTCCTTCTTTTCTTGCTGCAATGTGTGGTGATGAAGCCAGTTTTAATTTATATGTTTCAGGGTGAACAATTGTTTTTTTATTTGTAATGAGTGATTTTAAAAGCATTGCATCAGTTCCATCATCAAATCCGGCTTGTACAGGTTTCCAGTAATCTGCTTCGAGTGCTTCACACAAAATTGCGGAAGCAACTGTTTTGCCAACATCTGTTCCAATTCCTGTTACAAAAATTGTAAGCCCCGCCCTAAAGGGAGTTATTTCAAGTTCAAACATATTTTCTAAATTTTACTCTTATTTTAATAACGCAAACATTCTTATTAAGTTGTTGTTTATTCCCCTTTAGGGGATGGGGCAAAAAATGAAAACACAGTTGTTCCATAGTTTCTTTTAAAACTAAATCCTGCATACTTCTCATAATCATTTCTCGGTGTGTGTTCCAGCACAAAATATCCTTCTTCTGCAATTAAGTTTTTTGAAACGATAATTTTTGGTAGCTCATCAATAGTGTTTAATGCATAAGGCGGACCTGCGAAAATAAAATCATATTTAGCTGTTGCAGTTTCAAGAAAGCTAAAAACATCCATTCGAACTATATTGGCGTTTCCAATTTTTAAATCCGCAATATTTTTTTTTATGAACTGACACATCGTTGTATCTTTTTCAACAATTGTCAAATCTGCGGCACCTCTTGATGCAAGTTCATAACTTATACTTCCTGTGCCGCCAAATAAATCAAGTGTTTTTGCACCATAAAAATCAATACGAGTTTGTAAAATATTAAACAATCCTTCTTTTGCAATATCTGTGGTAGGTCTCGTGTAGGGCATTTTTGCGGGAGGATAAATTTTTCTTCCGCCAAGTGAGCCGGAGATTATCCTCATAACAAATAATTGGTGTAAGGTAAAAAATAATGCGCCGGATAATCACTAAACTCAGGTGAAACAAACAAAGCTTCATCTACGGTTCCAGGCACTAATCCTTCAAGATATTGATGCAATAATTCATAGAGCTTTGAATGCTCATTAATGAATCCGCCGGTAATTATTTCTGCATTTTTTTCAATCTCATATTGCTGAAAAATATTTAAAACAGCATACAAAACTTCTTCGGAGTTATTATAATATTTTGTTTGAAAAAACTGAAGCTTACTCTCTCTGTAAATAATTATGGAAAAATAATTTGGATAGAAAAAAAGCTGAACAATATTATCCTGTATCCTAACAATCTGGCAAGATGGCAGCATACTTGCCTTTGGAAATACGTTGTGTGCAGCATTGTATAAATATTTTTCAATACTCGTTACAATTAAATAATCTTCATAATTCCTGGTAAGAAATTTTTCATCGTCATTAATACCATATATTAAACCAAAATAATCTTTTATAAAATTTTCATCAGCATTAAGTTCTGCAGGAATAACCAGTTTTTTATCCGAAACCCATAGTAGTGTGGTATCAGAAACATCCAGCATTAATAGTTTAGAATGCAGTTTCGATTGATTAATCAGGCTCTCAAATGTTGAAGCATCATAATCTCCGCATTGAAAAAATTCAAACGCTGCAAATTTTTTTTCCTCTGCCTGCCTGCACCAGCAAGCCAAATGATTTTTACCAACTTCAATGTATAATTGCTGGTTAGTAAGATCATCAGAATATATACTGTATGTTTTTTGAAGCATCGGAAAATTTTCGCTGCAATGTTACTAAATAACATCAGTTTACATCTATAATTTATAATTGAATTATATCATTCATAAATTATAACAAACCTGTTTTTAAAATTTAAAAATTGCTGAAGAGAAACTGCAAAGATTAAAAAGGCAAAACCTTTTTTCCGTACACTTCATTTATTATTAAAGCGCAACAACCATAAAATGCAGAAGCACCGCAAACAATGCCTTCATACCCCGCAAATTTGTGTAAAGATTTATTATCAGTAAATGCGCTTACGGCCAGTAAAATAAAAAGTACGGTTAATGTAAAGAAAACAATTTGTAACAGGCGGCTTAATTTAAGTGTACCAATAAACATAAAAAAAGTAAATAACCCCCAAAGCAATAAATACCAGCCAAGTGCGGGTTCACTTGATTTATATGCTGCACCAAAAGAAGTGGCAGGTATAAGCCAGATGGCAACGAGTGATAACCAAAAAGAGCCATATGCAACGAATGCAGTTGCACCAAACGTGTTATTTTTTTTCCATTCCTGCAAGCCAGCAAAAATTTGCGCAATGCCACCCATAAAAATACCCATGCCCATAATCATTGAATTGAGTTCAAAAATACCGGCGTTATGAATATTAAGTAAAATAGTTGTCATACCAAAGCCAAGTAAACCCAGCGGCGCGGGATTCGCTGTGTTGTCTTTAATAATTATTGTTTGGTTGGAAGCAGTGTTAGTATCCATATTTTAAATTTTAATTTTTAAAATAAAGGTATTTTGTCTTAATAAATAAATATTATTCACCTTTTAATAATACTGCTTATTGACAGCTTCTTAAACTGCTAATTTTGTAATTAAACCAAATGAAGATTATGCCGCAATTCATTTCTGAAACAGAGCACCCTTCTGCATACAGGCATCTTGAAAAGATGAGCATTAAAGAAATAATAACCAACATAAATAATGAAGACAAAAAAGTTGCTTTGTCTGTTGAAAAAGCATTGCCGCAAATAGAAGAATTAATATTTGCTGTTACCGATTGCATGCTGGCTGGCGGAAAATTATTTTACATAGGTGCAGGCACCAGCGGAAGGCTTGGCATTTTAGATGCAAGCGAATGCCCGCCAACATACGGAGTATCTTATGATCTTGTGCAGGGAATTATTGCCGGTGGCTTGCCCGCTATTACACGGGCAGCAGAATTTGCTGAAGATGATTTAGAACAAGGCTGGCTTGATTTACAAACGCATAATATAACTTCAAAAGATTTTGTTATTGGTATTGCGGCAAGCGGCACTACACCTTATGTAATTGGCGCATTAAAAGAATGCTTAAAAAATAATATTGAAACAGGATGTATTACATGTAATAAAAATACGCCGCTGGCAGAGGTTGCCCATTTTCCGGTTGAAGTAATTACAGGCGCTGAATTTGTTACCGGCAGTACAAGAATGAAGAGCGGCACCGCGCAGAAAATGGTTTTGAATATGGTTTCAACTGCTGCAATGATTCAGTTGGGAAGAGTGGAAGATAACCGCATGGTGAATATGCAACTGAATAATGAGAAGCTGGTTGATCGCGGTGTAAAAATGCTTATGGAAAAAGCAGGTTTAAGCGATTATATTTTTGCAAAAAAACTTTTATTACAGGCAGGGACGGTAAAAAAAGCGATTGAATCCATTCATAAAACTTAATTGCTGAAATTCTAATTTTCTGTAATTTGGTGGTATAAATTTCGTCTATGAAAAAGTTTTTACCCATTACAATCTTACTCTTTATTTTAACTGCTGCAAACTGCTATTCGCAATCAAAAAAATTCTTTGCTGTTACGGGCGAGCAATACGGAAGTGTAAACTGGATTGCATTCCGGCAATTTGATCTTGATGATGCGGCAAAAATTAAAACATTGTATGTTCCTGCAGAAACAAATGAAGTGGTATATGACGCATTAACTGCAAGTCCATTAAATAATAGTGCAGACGCTGTAAAAAATACTAATCCACAGGCTTGTGGTTGTTTAAACAGCAGAATGGTTGCTGCCATCGCATATGATGAAGCAGATAATCGCTTATATTATTCAACTATGCTGGGTAATCAACTGCGTTATCTTGATTTGAATGATGACAAGCCAAAATCTTACGCAGTTACAACGCAGCTTTTGAAAAATTTTCCCAATCAGCCGGGTGAAGCTTCCAATATTACACGCATGTGTTTTGCGGCAAATGGTTTCGGTTATGCACTTACAAATGATAACCAACACCTCATTCAATTTTCTACACAAAAGCACGGCGACATAAAAGATCTCGGAAATCTTATTGACGCAAAATCAAACGGAGAAAATTCAGTAAAAACTCAAATTAAAAGCTGGGGCGGAGATATGATTGCAGATGCAAATGGTTCACTTTATTTATTTGCTATGCAGAAGGGCGTTTTTAAAATAAACCCGGTTACAAAAGTTGCAACTTATCTCGGCAATATAAAAAGTATGCCTGATGGTTATACAATAAACGCTTCAATGGCAATTGGCGGTGCAAATGTTATTGTTGCAAGTTCAACAAATACTTCTGCGTACTATCGCGTTGACTTAAACACTTTGCAGGCAACAGTATTGAGTACTGGTAATACTAAAGTGTATAATGTTTCGGATTTTGCAAATGCAACGCTTGCTTTCGATGATAATAAAAAAGTTAGTTCAGTTTCCGCAAAAACTTTAGATGCAGTTGCTGTAAATATTTATCCAAACCCTGTTACTGCACATAATTTTTATGTGCAACTTTCAAATTTTACAAAAGGAAAATATACAATTGAAATAAGCCAGTTGCAAGGCAAAAAAATATTGCAGCATGAAATAAATATTTCAGGAGTACAAACAGAGAAAATTAATTTACCGAAAGGAGTTAGTGCTGGCGCTTATCTTATCAAGATAATGAATGAAAAAGGCGAGGGTGTTTACGCTGACAAAGTAATTGTTGCTAACTAATTCCCTGAGAAATCAAAAATAAACCCGCTTGCAAACAGGCGGGTTTTTTGTTTATATTTTGTAATGATTTTTAGAACTAATTACTTTTGAATAAACCTGCTATATGAACAAACACGCATATATTTTTCCAGGGCAAGGTGCTCAGTTTAGTGGAATGGGAAAAAATTTGTTTGATACAAATGAAAATGCCAGGCACTTTTTTGAACAGGCAAATGATATTCTTGGTTTCAATATAAGTAATATAATGTTTAGCGGA
Source organism: Parafilimonas sp. (assembly GCA_025927795.1). GTDB lineage: Bacteria > Bacteroidota > Bacteroidia > Chitinophagales > Chitinophagaceae > Parafilimonas. Next base: position 5,433 of record JAICKT010000304.1, read on the forward strand.
ACAGATGAAGAATTAAAGCAAACAAAAGTTACACAACCTGCAATTTTTCTTCATTCTGTAATTGTATTCAAAACTTTGCCTGGCGCAAAACCGGATATGGTTGCTGGTCATTCATTGGGCGAATTTTCTGCACTTGTTGCC
>JAICKT010000675.1 GCA_025927795.1 Parafilimonas sp.
AGACCGTATGGCCTTATCAATGATAGAAGGCGCCGAAAAAAGAGGTGACCTTAAACCTGGCGGAACTGTGATTGATTATACAGGTGGAAGCACAGGCAGTTCGCTGGCAATGGTGTGTGCAGTTAAAGGTTACAAAGCTTACTTTGTTAGCTCAGATGCTTTTGCAAAAGAAAAACTGCAAACTATGCGTGCATTTGGTGCGGAGTTGGAAATCTTTCCAAGTGACAACGGAAAAATTACTGCTAAGCTGATTGATGATATGGTTGCAAGAGTTAGAGAATTATCTAAACAAACAAATATATTTTGGACTGACCAGTTTAATAACATTGATAACAGGAATGCATATCATACAATGGCAAAAGAAATAATTGCAGACCTTGGTAATGATATTGATGAATTTATTATGGGTGTTGGAACCGGCGGATGCTTTTCAGGCAATGCAGAAATTTTTAAAAATGAAATACCAAACATTCGTTGCAGTGCTATTGAGCCTTTGCATGTAAGAGCACTTTCGGGCGGAGATAAATCCGGTTCGCATAGATTAGAAGGAATAGGAGCAGGCTTTGTGCCCAGTATTTGTCGTTTAGATTTAGCTGATGAAATTATTGCAGTTGCAGATGAAGATGCTTTTGAAACAGCAAGAATGCTTGCAAAGAAAGAAGGTATTTTTGGTGGTATTACATCTGGCGCAAATGTGTGGACTGCAATTCAACGTGCAAGAATTATCGGAGCCGGCAAAAAAATTGTTACTGTTGTTTGTGATTCAGGATTAAAATACTTGAATGGTGATTTGTATAAATAAAAGAAGATTACTAACGGCATTGTTGGCCGCCGACCAACAACAACTGAGTTAAATATGAAGTTATTTTGAAATCATTTTTTCTTCGCCCTGTCGTACAGAAAGCTTAGATTATCTGTATAAAATCTGCCAAACCCCCATTGCCTATATTCATTTGGCATTTCTGTTTTTTCAAAAACACTATCCTGCAAATTTTGCGCAGCAGCAGTTGCTGCCATTTGTTCTAATCGATTTATATATTGAATTAATGTCTGCAGTTTTTCTTTGCCTGCAACAGGTCCATGACCGGGCACATATGTGTTTATAGTTGCATCGTTGTAGAATCTTTCCAATGTATTTTTCAGGCTGTCAGGATTTCCTTCACCCAAATATGGGTGCCTTTCTGTGAATAATATATCACCCATAAACGCAATCTTTTCTTTTGGTAACACCATAACAACATCACTTTTAGTATGCCCGCTCACTTCATATAAAACAACACTTGACTTCGATCCATATATCCACAATGAATCTTTGAATGTGATATCAGGTAATGTGATTTTAATTTTAGGAAGTGCCTGTGCAATGGCTTCATAATATCCTAACCACATTAAATTTTCTTCTTTTTCACTGCCTGTTGCAATTTGCCATTCATGTTTTACCTTCTTTAAAACGGTATCGATATTTTTTTTCTCCCACTCTAAATTTTCAGGCTCAGCCTGAGCA
>JAICKT010000592.1 GCA_025927795.1 Parafilimonas sp.
CTTTTTTTAAGATGGCGCTATCGTGATAAGAAATAACTATTAACCTTTATCTTTTAATTTCTGCAATTACCTTTGCCAGCTTTATTATGAAGGCGAAAACTTTAAAGCGGGATAAGGTGAATATCATTACGCTGGGTTGCAGTAAAAATCTTGTTGACAGCGAGGTTTTAAGCGGGCAATTGCAGGCGAATGAAATTGATGTAGTGCATGAGAATAATAAACTCAATCATAATATTGTTGTAGTAAATACCTGCGGATTTATTGATAAGGCAAAAGAAGAAAGTATTAATACAATTTTATCTCAGATTGATTTAAAAAAACGTGGCAAGCTTGATAAAGTATATGTTACAGGTTGTTTAAGCGAACGTTACCGCAACGATTTAGAAACGGAAATTCCGGAAGTAGATGCATGGTTTGGTACAATGGAATTGCCGCTTATCTTAAAAGAATTTAATGCGGATTATAAAAAAGAATTATTAGGCGAAAGATTGCTAAGCACACCAAAACATTATGCTTATTTAAAAATCAGTGAAGGTTGCAACCGCACATGCGCGTTTTGTGCGATTCCTTTAATGCGTGGCAAACATGTTAGTAAAACTATAGAAGAAATAATTGCTGAAGCAGAAGGTTTAGTAAGGCGCGGTGTAAAAGAAATTATGCTGATTGCTCAGGAGCTTACTTATTATGGGTTGGATATTTATAAGAAAAGAATGCTGGCTGATTTGTTGAAAAGATTAAGTGATGTTGAAGGTTTGCAATGGATTCGTTTGCATTATGCATACCCAAACAAATTTCCTTTTGAAGTGTTGGATGTAATGCGTGAACGCGAAAATATTTGCAACTATCTTGATATGCCTCTGCAACATGCAAGCGATAGAATGTTGTATTTAATGAAACGTCAAAGCACAAAAGTTGAAATTGAAGAAACGCTGAATATTATTCGCGATAAAGTACCGGGCATTTGTTTGCGCACAACATTGATTGCTGGTTTTCCCGGCGAAACAAAAGATGATGTGGAAGAATTGAAAATTTTTTTGCAGAAGCAACGGTTTGACAGGGTAGGAGTGTTTACTTACAGTCATGAAGAAGGCACAAGTGGTTATAATTTAATTGACGATGTTTCAGCAAAAGAAAAACAATTGCGAGCTGAAGAAATAATGGAAGTGCAGCAGGAAATAAGTTATGAGAAGAATCAACAGAAAATTGGAAAAATTTTTAAGGTGCTGATTGACAAGAAAGAAGCCGGGCGTTATTTAGGCAGAACAGAATTTGACAGCGTTGAAGTTGATAACGAAGTCATCATTCATTCAGAAAAAAAATTACCGATTGGCGAATTTGCGAATGTGAAAATCACTAATGCTTTTGATTATGATTTGGAAGGTGAAGTGATTTTATAAGAGGCAACAAACATTTTACTAAGTATAGTAATTTGCAACAAATGGAAACACATTGTAGTTATATACCTTACGATACAACAGGTTATTTCTCAAAACTTATTATTGATTATTTAAATGGAGCGCCACAACTTCAGCAATTTTACAATTTCCGGCCAACAACAGAGGGTTTATCGCAGGCAATTGATCAAAGAAAAAACTTTCAGCATAGAAAAATTTTGGTTGAAACATTACAAAAACAATATGAAGGCTTAGATGGGTATGAAAAAGTCTCGGCGAATCTTCAATCACTTTTAAATGAAAACACTTTTACAATAACATCTGCACATCAGCCAAATATTTTTACAGGCCCGTTATATGTTGTATATAAAATTTTTCATGCAATAAAACTTGCAGAAGAATTAAAACAACAATTTCCGCAAAACAATTTTGTTCCTGTATATTTTATGGGAAGTGAAGATGCGGACATTGAGGAATTGAATAATATTACTATCAACCAAAGAAAATACGTTTGGCAAACAAAACAAACGGGTGCTGTTGGAAGGATGAAAGTGGATGATAATTTATTAAAATTGATTAACGAAATTGAAGGAAGATTATTGGTTGAAAAATATGGCAAGGATATTATTGAAATATTAAAAAA
>JAICKT010000380.1 GCA_025927795.1 Parafilimonas sp.
CACCGTTTAAAACTGCATCTTCTATCTCATTAAATATTTTAAACACTTTATTTTTTGCATTGGGAAATGCAAGAGAGAAAAGCATGTGCGCCGTTGTATTTTTACCGGGAATAGCAATTTTTTTATTTGCTAAATCTTCAATCTGCAATTTTGATTTTGCAATTAGTAACGGACCAACGCCTTTCCCTAAAGCACCGCCGCTGTTGAGCAAAAAATAATTATCAGTTATTAATGGCAATACACCATAGCTGATTTTAGAAATATCAATCTTATTTTGTAATGCAAGCTGGTTCAACGTTTGCACGTCTTCCAGTAACACATCAAATTCAAAATCTTCTGTATCGATTTTTTTATTTACAAGCGCATCAAAAATAAATGTGTCGTTCGGGCAAGGAGAAAACGCAAGTGAAAATTTCATAGTGAATGGTTAATAGTGAAGGTTAATAAAAGGTATTCACTATTTTAATTTATATAGTTTATCAATGTAATTAATCAATGTTTTATTCAAATTGTGCAGCGAATCTTTTATCATCCATTTGCTTTTATCTCTTTCACCGATATAATTGCAAACAGCGCGCATTTGGAGAAACGAAACATTCAAACTTCTGCCTACATAATGCAAAGCAGCGCCTTCCATAGATTCCGTTACAGGTTCATATTTTTTTACCAATTGTTTTATGCGTTCTTTCCTCGTCGTGATTTCATTTACAGTAACACCTGTTACAGTTTTCATTTTAAGCAGGTTTAATTTTTCAATGTTTGGATTTATCAACAATTTTTTTTCGTATGGCGGATAGTTTGATTTTTCCAGCTTCATATTAAAAATATCTTTCCATTTTTTATTTTCTTCCACACCAACGTCGCCTATAATTTCTTTCTCAATTAAAAAAACTTTTCCCAAAGCAATGGAGTTATCAAAACAACCTGCTATTCCAATTTGTATAATTAAATCGGGCTTTTCTTCCATTAATAATTTGGTAAGTGAAAACGTTGTTGCCATCATTCCCACACCCGACTGATGAAAATATATTTTAAAGCGCTTGCTGCTTTCGGTGTAAAGCTTGTCAATTTTGGCGAAGCAGGGCATCCATTCTCCTGTTGTAGCGGCAGTGATGATTACGCGCATAGCGGGCAAAGTTCGTGATAATTGCTTTACATTAACTTTGCGAAAAGATTAAATAGTGCATGATATATTTAACAAGACTGGAGCATTTTAACGCCGCACATAAATTATATAACTCCAACTGGAGCAAAGAAAAAAATGAGGAAGTTTTTGGCGCCTGTGCAAATGAAAACTGGCACGGTCATAATTTTGAATTGTATGTTACGGTAAAAGGAGAAATTGATAAAGACACTGGTTTTTTAATGGATGCAAAACATTTAAGCGAATTAATTACAGAACATGTTACAGAAAAACTCGACCATAAAAATTTAAATCTGGATGTTGATTTTTTAAAAGGGAAAATGTGCAGTACTGAAAATCTTGCAACAGAAATATGGAAGCAGCTTTCTCCGCATTTACCGGCTGCAGTAAAATTGCATGGTATTAAATTATATGAAACACCAAGAATTTTTGTTGAATATTTTGGAGATTAAACATGAGCAATAAAGTAGCCGTATATCGCAAAGAACATTTTAATGCAGCGCATCGTTTGCACAATCCAACATTCAGTGAGGAAAAAAATAATGCTGTGTTTGGAAAATGTAATAACCCACATTTTCACGGGCACAATTACGAGCTGATTGTAAAAATTATTGGTGAGCCTGATGCTGAAACAGGTTATGTTATCGACCTGAAATTATTAAGTGATTTGATAAAAGAAAAAGTGTTGAAAAAATTCGACCACAAAAATTTAAATCTTGATGTGGAAGAATTTAAAACACTTAATCCAACCGCAGAAAATATTGTGATTGTTATTTATAATATTTTACGAGAAGCAATTGATAAAAGCTTAGACATGCAAATTCGTTTGTATGAAACCGAACGCAATTTTGTTGAATATCCCGCATAAAAAATCAAATTAAAATGTATTACAAAAGAACAGAAGATTATAACGAAGAAGTGATAAACAGTTTGAAAGATAGTTTTACGAATGTCTTAAAATTTGCTGGTGAAGACCCGCAACGCGAAGGGCTTTTAAAAACACCTGAACGTATTGCAAAAGCTTTATTATTTAATATGCAGGGATATTGCCAGGATGCAGTAGCAATTTTAAACTCTGCAAAATTTCATGAAGACATTAGTGAAATGATTGTGGTAAAAGATATTGAATTGTACAGTATGTGCGAACATCATATGTTGCCGTTTTTTGGAAAGGCGCATATTGCATACATTCCAAATGGTTACATAACTGGTTTAAGCAAAATTGCCCGAGTGGTGGATGTATTTGCAAAACGCTTGCAGGTGCAGGAAAGATTAACCACTCAAATTGTAGATGCAATAAAAGAAGCACTCAATCCTATTGGTGTTGCGGTGGTTATTGAAGCAAAACATTTATGTATGATGATGCGTGGTGTGCAAAAACAAAATTCAGTAACAACTACTTCTTCTTTTTATGGTGAGTTTGAAAAAATTCAAACGAGGGATGAGTTTTTGAAATTGATAAGTTCGAAGTTGAGTTAGGAATGAGTTCTAAGTTTTAAGTTCTGAGTTTTCACGGTTCCCGATTGAAGATTCACGATTACTATTTTGCTCGTTTATCTTTTTATAATTACTCAATTTGTTCACTTCAACAATTGTTGTTGTATCATCATCGCTTTCATAAAACATTTTATCAAACTTTGCATTAAAAATAATTTCATTAAAACGGTAAGATGTTCTTTGTAAAACCGTATTAGAAAAAATATCATCAAAGCCCCGAACCAAAACATAAACTTCTGCATCGGTTGCAAGCAAATCTTCTTCGGTAAAACCATACAAAGGGCTGTCTTCATCTATTGGGTGTACAATTGTCCAGTTCATAGGCAAGCTATCAATACGATTTCTTTCAAGCGGCAGTGTATAAAATCTAAATTGCTTTGTATCAGCCTCTGTAATTCCAAAAGTTACAATTACGTCCACATTACTGAGCGTATGATTTTCTTTGTATGAAACAAAACGAAACATCAATCCTGTTATATCGCGATAAGGCGCAATTAATGCGTGCTTGCTAAAACGCAAATAGGCACGCGGACGTGAAAATCTTCCATACATGATACCTGTAATTAAAGCAAACGAGGAAAGACCTGTTAATGCTTCAGCGGAAGCCAATGCACCTGCAGCATATCCATCAGGATTAATGCGCCCATAACCAACCGTAGTAAAAGTTTGTATGCTGAAAAAAAACAATTCAAAAAAATGATGAATAAAATTACCGGGCAAAACACCTTTAAATTCGGTATCAGGCAACGAAACATAAACAACAGCGAATAAAAAGTTTATTGACGCATAAAAAATAACGAGGTACAATAAAAAATTCCACGCAGGCATGGTAAGCATCTTGTAAAAAAAACTGATGCGCTCATAAAAAGGTATGCCGCGCTTAATTACATTATAGCTTCCATCTTTATTAATAAAGCGTCCGCCCTGCGTATCGGCACTGGTGCCGAAACCTGTGTCTGCATTGCTTTTCAGATTTGATGAAATTTTTTTATACGTTGCCATTTTTTTTATACAGAAGAAATAATCGTCGCTTTCTTCGACAAATTTATTCTCTGTTCAAGCAGCAAAATACAAAAAGCAGCAATTACACAAACACAGGCTACAATCCACCACAAAATATCAAACCCGGATTTAGCTGCAATGTAACTTCCGTACAATGGTGCCACAATTTGTGCAATGCTCCATGCAATCGCGTATAAAGCGGCATATTGCCCGCGATTGTAAACAGAACTTCTTTCAATCCAAAACGCATTCATAAATGGCATGGAAAGCATTTCGCCAATGGTTATAAGGGCAATGCAAAACATAGCTGCTATATGGGTTGGCGGCAAAATGTTTAAACAAACAAAAGACAGCCCTGCCACAACAAAACCAATGCGAATAAAAAATGTATTCATTCTTTTTCTTTCGAGCTTATATACTAAAATCATTTCTGCAAAAACAATAATGATTCCATTCAGCGCCATTAAAACACCAATAAATGCTTCATTGAAATTCCATTGTGTTTTAAAGAATACAGGTTGTATGGTAAACAATAAAAAAAAGCAGGAAGCAAAAAAGAAAGTGATGGTAATAAAAATTATATAATACTTGTCCTTATATGCTTTTTTCTTTATTGTTTTTGCATGATGTTCCGGTCTGTTTTTTCCGTAGGGTAAAAGCTTAAGCAACAATAATGCA
>JAICKT010000557.1 GCA_025927795.1 Parafilimonas sp.
AATCGCCGGGACCCATTTTTAATGTTGGAAAATTCATCATTGCCCTGTCCGAACAGGTAGGCGAGCCATAAGATTTAAGTCCCATCTTATTTCCTGATATAACCAATGGATGATCTTCTTCAATAAATGAAGGTTTTAATCTCGTACTTCTTGGAATAACATCGCTCAAAACATTCTTCTTTATTTCTGCAATTATCTGGTCAAACGAATACAGTTCGTTTACCCTTATATCAACAATAAAACTACATTCGGAAGGTACAATATTATGCGTTTTATTAAGTGTATTTACGGAAGTAACTGCCATATGAACAGGGCCAAGAAATTCAGAAGCGTTTTCAAATTTAAAACTACTGAACCATTCTATATCTTTCATCGCCTTATAAATTGCATTTACACCTTCATTGCGGGCAGCGTGGCCGGCAATTCCATGGGCAGTGCAATCCAGCACCAATAATCCTTTTTCTGCAATAGCCATGTCCAACAGCGTGGGCTCGCCCACGATACCGCAATCGATTTTTGGGAGCCTTGGAAGTAAAATCTCAATACCGTCATGTCCCGAAATTTCTTCTTCAGCAGTTGCTGCTAAAACCAAGTTGAAAGATAGGTTTTCAACATGGTAAAAATATATAAACGTCGCAATCAAAGAAACCAGCGGGCCACCTGCATCATTACTTCCCAGGCCAAATAATTTTCCGTCCTTCTCAATGGCTTCAAAAGGATTAAGTGTGTACCCTTTGTTAGGCTTCACAGTATCATGATGGGAATTCAACAAGATGGTGAATTTCTTTTCATCAAAATGTTTATTTACAGCCCAAACGTTGTTAAGGTACTTATTCGTTTTTATGTGCCTTTGCTCTAAAAAATTTTCAATACAGTCAGCAGTATTATTTTCCTCTTTACTAAAGGATGGAATAGTGATCAGTTGCTTTAATAATGCAAGCGCATCCGAAAATAATGTATTGTCAAGTTCAGTATTTTTTATTGCTTCTTTCATGAAATTATTTTTGTACCGCTTTCTTCATTTAGCAATTGCATTAAATGATTTGAATTACCAATAACTACACAGTTTACACCATTATTTAAGGCATCAAAAGCATTATCAATCTTTGGCAAAATACCGGCAAATAATTTTTTATTGTCTTTTAATTCTTTATAGGTGATGTTATTCAATTCTGGCAAAGCACTTTCTTCATCAGCTACGTTTGTGAGAACTCCATTCTTTTCAAAACAATATATAAGCTTTACCTGGTATAATTTTGATAAACTTACTGCTATTACAGATGCCATTGTATCAGCATTTGTATTTAAAATGTGTCCCTCACGATCATGTGTAAGCGAAGCAACAACCGGCACCATATTATTATTTAAAAATAATTGCCATGGCGAAGTGTTGATGTCATTTTTATTTATATCTCCTACCCATCCATAATCAATTGTTTTTACGGCTCGTTTTTTTGCAGGCAGCACATTTGCATCTGCTCCTGAAAGCCCGATGGCATTGCATTGCAATGATTGAAGCGTTGCAACAATTTTTTTATTTACCAATCCGCCATACACCATTGTTACCAGGTCGATGGTTTCTGTATCCGTTATTCTTCTTCCATCAATATACTTAGATTGTATGCCGAGTTTGTCGCCAATTGCGGTAGCAATTTTGCCGCCACCATGTATTAATATCTTTTTTTCTTCGATGGATGAAAAATTATGTAGAAAATTTTGAAGACTCGTTTCATCATCAATTACATTGCCGCCAGTTTTAATAATATAAAGAATTTCTTTTGTGCTATTGCCACTCATTACATATCATTTAAAATTTGAGCAAGCACAGCCTGGGCAGCCCAGATCCTGTTTGCAGCCTGGTCAGTGATGATGCTGCTTTTGCTATCAAGGACTTCATCACTTAGCTCAACATTCCTGCGAACAGGAAGGCAATGCATTATTTTTGCATTATTAGTTACAGAAAGCTTTTCGAGTGTAAGCATCCAGTCATTATTATCTTCAGGAGCTTTCCCATAATCAGAATAGCTACTCCAGTTTTTGACATACACAAAATCAGCATCTTTTAGCGCTTGTGCCTGATCGTTAGTAACTGAGGCGCCTTTTGTAAATTGTTTACTAAGATCGTAACCTTGTGGATGTGTAATTATAAAATCGCATTCATTCCATGCATTCACCCACTCGCTAAAACTATTGGCAACACACTGCGGCAAAGGCTTTACATGAGGCGCCCATGAAAGAACAACTTTTGGTTTTGTTTTATTTTTTATGGGAAGATGATCACTGATGGTAATAATATCGGTGAGACTCTGCAATGGATGCACTGTTGCACTTTCCAAACTTATAACGGGAATGCCTGC
>JAICKT010000093.1 GCA_025927795.1 Parafilimonas sp.
GCACCTTTTTTCTGCGAGCCCTGGATAGATAAAGCGATTCTTGATATGCATTTTTATTCGCCGGCAATGTGGAGCATATTTTTATTGCAGGATTTATTAGGAACAAGCAAAGAATTGCGTCGTGAAAATCCGCATGAAGAACGCATTAATGTACCTGCAATACCAAAATATTACTGGAAATATCGCATGCATTTATATCTTGAAAATTTACTTAAAGCAGATAATTTCAATAACGAACTTCATAATGATTTAGTTGCATGCGGAAGAGCAGCAGAGAATTAAATTTGATATTGAATTAATTTATGTTGTAAATCGTTGCAGGATTTTTGCAACGATTTTTTCTTTTTATAATTTAAGCTGAATATGAAATATAATTTTTTAGGCACAACAGGTATAAAAGTTTCAGAACTATGTTTAGGAACAATGACGTTTGGCGGTAAAGGTTACTGGACTGCAATAGGGCAATTAACGCAACAGGCAGTTGATGAAATTATGAAGCAGGCAATTGATGCAGGCATAAATTTTATTGATACAGCAAATGTTTATTCAGAAGGGCTGGCAGAAGAACTTACCGGAAAATCAATAAAAAATTTAGGTTTAAAAAGAGATGATCTTGTTATAGCTACAAAAGTTCGTGGTAAAACAGGCGAAGGTGTAAATGAAATTGGTTTATCACGCAAGCATATTATGCAGCAGATTGATGAAAGTTTAAAACGGTTAAACATTGATTATATTGACCTTTATCAAATACATGGTTATGATGCGTTAACACCTATTGAAGAAACTATAAGAACGTTTGATGATTTGGTGAGAAGCGGAAAAGTGAGATACATTGGTGCAAGTAATGTTTCAGCATGGCAATTAATGAAAGCGCTTTCATTTTCTCAATATAATAACCTTGCAAAATTTGTTTCACTGCAGGCTTATTATACAATTGCAGGCAGAGATTTGGAACGCGAATTAATTCCTTTATTAAACGACCAGAAAATTGGATTGATGGTTTGGAGCCCGTTAGCCGGCGGTTTCTTAAGTGGGAAATATTCACGCAATAAAAATCCTGAAGGTGCACGCAGATTAAGTTTTGATTTTCCACCAATCAATAAAGAAAAAGCATTTGATATTATTGATGTGATGGAACCGATAGCAAAATCTAAAAATGTTTCTGTTGCACAAATTGCATTGGCATGGTTGTTACATCAACCGGCTGTAACAAGTGTGATTATCGGCGCAAAAAATATAGAACAGTTAACTCAAAATTTAAATGCAGTTAATGTGCAGTTCACAGAAGATGAATTAAAAAATCTTGATGAAGTGAGTAAGTTAACAAAAGAATATCCTGCCTGGATGCTTGAACGACAAGGTCACGATAGAAAATAATTGTTATAAAAGTTTTCTTAATCTTTTTTTATATAAATAGGGATTTCGCTTTGCATGTATCACGCAATAAATATAAACTGTTTGTTCACTCACTTTATAGAAAATTAAATACGGGAACTTATGAAGCCTTATTTTTCATCGCCATATAAATAAGAAAATGCGTCAGGAGTCTTGGAAATTTTGTTTATTGCTTTATCAAGTTGTGCAATAAACCTCTTACTTAATTCAACAGACTTTAGGTCATACCATTTTGCAATTTCAACGATGTCTTCCTTTGCATCATCGTACAGCCTTATTGAGTATTCCATCTGTTCTTAAGCAGTTGTTTAACTTCTTGCCATGAATAGGTCAATTGATTTGAATTTTCAATAGATTGAATTCTTTCCTTTATAAAAGTAATATGCTCCTCACTTAATTTATAGTCATTTTCAAAATCATCCAGATTATCCTGTATAGCTTCCATAATAGCAACCTGTTGCTCTTCAGGCAACTTCAGTATTTCTTCTATTGTTGGCATTGTTAATTTTTTTAAAGTTATCGTATTAAAATCAGGGCAAACTAAACTCTAAGATACGAATTCATATTTTTGAAATTAAAGAGCACCGAATTGAAACTCTATTATAAAAAAATAAATCTTCCGTTCGAATATCCTTTCACCATTTCTGGCGGAAGAACAAAAACACATCAACCTTCTTTAATTGTTGCATTGCAATTGGGCAATTTAATTGGCTATGGTGAAGCTCCGGCTATAACTTATTATAACATTACAGTTGAGCAAATGATTGCTGATATTGAAAGCAGAAAAAATGCAATTGAAAAGTTTGCTTTAACTACACCTGAACGTTACTGGCATTATCTGCATCATTTAATTCCGAGCAGCCCGTTTTTAGTTTGTGCGCTTGATATGGCTGCGTGGGATTTGTTTGGCAAAATGCATAATCAACCTTTATATAAATTATGGAATACTGAATGGAAAAATACGCCCATTACAGATTATACAATTGGCATTGACAGTATTGAAAAGATGGTTGAAAAAATGCAGGCACATCCATCATCCATTTATAAAATAAAAGTGGGAACAGGCGATGACATTGCAACAATTGAAGCTTTAAGAAAACATACGAACGCAATTTTCAGGGTTGATGCAAATGCAGGCTGGACAATTAATGAAGCGATTGAAAAAATCCCTTTATTAAAAAATTTAGGCGTTGAATTGGTTGAACAACCGTTAGCAAAAGATGAATGGAGTGAAATGAAGTTTTTGTATGAGCATTCATCACTTCCGTTATTTGCAGATGAAAGTTGCGTGTTTGAAAATGATGTTATTAAATGCTTTGAATGTTTTCATGGTATCAACATCAAACTGGTAAAATGTAGCGGCATAACACCTGCTTTGCGAATGATTGAAGAAGCTAAAAAATTAAACCTGAAAATCATGATGGGCAGCATGAATGAGTGCACTATCGGCTCTGCTGCTATAGCACATTTTTTACCGCAGCTTGATTATGTTGACATGGATGGACCTTTATTATTAAAAGAAGATATTGCAAGCGGCTTACAGTATGAAAATGGAAAAGTTTCCGTTGCAGATAAACCGGGTTTGGGCATTCAAACAAATGTTTTTGATTAACCTAATGATGTTGCTTATAAGCTATAAAACTTTTTCCACGTCATTTCGACAATAGGAGAAATCTCTTATATATTAACAACTTCAGAGTCAGGAGATGTCTCGTTCCTCGACATGACGAGTTCTTAACCACTTTATGAACCAAGACTAATATTGATTATTTCGTAACAGGTTTATCACTATAAATAATATAATCCCAGGTATTTATTTCAGCCTCATTAGTTGGATTAAGAATTTTAATTCTTACTGTATGCTTTTTATTTTCCAATCTATACTTCCAGAATAATTCATAACGGCGTATGGTAAAATTTGTAGGCAACTTTGCTGTTTCTGTCTTTTCACCATCAATATAAAGCTCTGCTTCAAAATCATGTTCCGCAGAATTATCTTTTAATCTTCTTGCTTCACCCCTTAAAATAAAACCGGTTCCTTCAAAATCAAAACTTATATCATTAATATTTTCATGCGAAAAATTATCTTGCTCAATCGGATACATGCCTGTAAAACCCTGTTCAAATTTTACAGCTTCTGGCGATTGCAGTTTGATGGTTACATTATCACTATTAACGCTACCACCATTGCGCTGCACATTTTGTAATGCATGTTTAAAACTAATATCATAAGTTTTATTCAACGACATTGTTGTGTATTTAAAATCCATGTCTTCAACATCTTTTAAACCCATTTTCCAATAAGCAGGAATTTTTTTGTAACCAAGCATCGTTCCTAAAATTCCGCCAACGCTCGATGGATTACAATCGGCATCCTGTCCGCATCGAGCAGTTATTTCAAGGGTTTTTGTATAATCACCATTGCCATATAATAATCCTAGCACAACGTAAGCGCTGTTTATTTTGGAATCAATATCAAACGTATTAAACACACCATCACCGCAGGCAATATCCTCACTCCATTTTTTTTGCAATTCAAACCATGTTTGATGCCAATCGTTTGGATATTGTTTATGCCATTTAATAACATCTGCAATGCAGTTATAAAATTTGCTTTGTTTTGGAATTGTTTTTAATGCTTCATTAATAATTTCATTCATGTTGTTTGAAATAAAAGCCTGCGTGTACATCGCGCCAATAAAAACACCGCCGTACCAACCGTCGCCATAATTCATAATATGACCAATTTTATCGCTGATTGCAGACGCTGCATTTGGCATCCCAGGGCTCATCAATCCTGCAAAATCACTTTCAATTTGATAATCTATATCATCTGCATGCGGATTATTCATCCAGTATCCGCTTTGCGGCGCTTTTATTCCATTTAAAATATTATATCGCGCAGCCTGGTTTGCATGCCACAACATATAGCCCGCATGCGCAAATGCGTTGGCAAAAGAATCAACAGGTGCATCAAAACCATAACGCTCAAACACATCAACAAAAGTTAAATCCATATACAAATCATCATACAATCCTGCATTGTTAACCATGTTATCTTTCAATAACCCATCCTTCCAAACAAGCGGCTGATAATCCTGGATAAAACTTCCGTTGAAACGAAATTCATACGGACCACCAAACGTAACGCCAATCGTTTGTCCGGCCCAACCACCCATAATTTTATCTTTCAATTCTTCTTTCGTTATCGTAAAATTTTTTTGCGCTGAAATATTTGCAACAATCGCAAGCAATAAAAAGCAGGTAAAATATTTTTTCATGCGTGAAAAATAATTATTGAAAATATAATTTTTGAATCAAGCTTACACAAAAATATTTGTGTGCTGCCATTTTTGAAATAAAGCCTTCCGTTTTCAGCTAACTTCAACTTCTTTAAACAAAGATTAAAAATGTGGTGTTATCAGTTTCTCAATTATTTTTTCTTTTGTTTTCACACTGCACTTATTTTTTTCAATACGTTGGGATGGATATTTCGTAAAACAAGAAAATGGAATTTAATTACATTGCTTTTAACCGCATGCTCATGGTTTATTTTAGGAATATGGTATGGCTGGGGATATTGTTTTTGCACAGACTGGCACTGGCAAGTAAGAAAATATCTTGGCTATCACGATAATTCAAATTCATACATACAATTTCTTGCTCAAAAATTAACCGGTATAAATTTTTCTTCGCAGTTAACAGACACTGTTACTGCAATTGTATTTTTTACAAGTCTTGCATTAAGTATTTGGTTTAATATAAGAGATTGGCATCTGAAAAAACAGGCAAATAAAAAACCAAGTGAATGAATTAAAATCAAAGAATTGGTT
The DNA here is from genome assembly GCA_025927795.1 of Parafilimonas sp. Lineage (GTDB taxonomy): Bacteria > Bacteroidota > Bacteroidia > Chitinophagales > Chitinophagaceae > Parafilimonas. The sequence continues at coordinate 5,229 of JAICKT010000093.1, forward strand.
AAGCTCCTCTTTTAAAAAAATAGCGGATACATTTCAAATAGATTTACATTTATGCCTTTCACGATTATTTTTTAAATAAATATCATGGCTAATAAATTTAAAGCAGGAGATGTGGTTAAGCTTAAGATAGGCAGTCATTCAATGACTGTAAAAGGTAACGCCATCCGGTCTTCTCAGAATGAAACTATTTCAATACCTGACAAATATGAATGCATGTGGTCTGATGGAAAGAAAACACAAACTGCTGTTTTCAGAGAAGATATTTTGCAACTGGTTTAAAGTGTGCGATGATTATCATTCTTAAAGCTGTCTTTCAATTTGCAGTGAATTCAAAGATCAACAAGCGCTATTAATACAAAAGCGCATTATCTGTCTGGGAGATAATGCGCTAAATCAGGCATTCTTTTATTTAGTGAATACCATTTGTTTGCTGCTTATTAATTTACCTTCTGCATACTAAGAATAATTGTACGCTCTGGAAGCAAGTGTAGCAGCATCTATATTCACCTTTCCTTTTCAACTGCGAATTTTAATCCTCATTCTTTTTTTACGGATGAGGATGATTGTTCAAGATTACTTTCATCACCTGGCCGTCGCCTGCTGCACCGCCATATCCCCAATTTGACACATAAAGATTTCCATCCGGCCCCATAGTCATTGCTGTGGGAGCAGAGAGCCCTTTTGCAATCACATCCCTTGAACCGTTATGATTAATCCTTATGATTCTCCCCGGACCGGGTGCGGGAAATTCATTGGTTACGGTATTTTCCAATACATAAAAGCGGCCTGTCTTGTCGATTACCAATCCTTGTATAGTCGTAAAACCTTTTGCGAAGATGTCTATGTGCCCATCAGGTGTAATCTTATAAATGTTTGAACTGCCATCAACAATGGGGAAAGTTCCAAGATTACCAACATAAAAATTACCATGATAGTAGTCTATTGCTGTAGGAACAATATGACCTTGGCTTGCAGAAATATCAACCACTCTCCTGACAGTTCCGCCGGTCGTTGTTTTTAATAACTGGCCCTGATTAGCTTCTACTACATAGAAACCATTATCGACGATCATCATACTGTAAAGATCACCCTCAGGTTCAAAATCTCCCCCGCGGTTTACAACGGGGTGTGCCACCTGCCAGGTTCCAATATCTGCAGTTACCGTATGAGTTCCATCTGGTTTAACTCTTACAATGCCACTGGGAAATTCTGTAACTCCATGTGAACATCCTGCAAAAAGCAACGCGTAAAGTCTGTTGTCAATAAAGGCAACATCCGCCACACCCAGAATAAAACTGCCGTCATTGTTCACTACTGTAGGAAGGTTTTCAGTAACTGTAGTTCGTACACCCCTGGAATTTACCCTTGATATTCGTCCGCCTGTTGGACTTCCACGAAAGGGGCCGCCACCGTCCGGTGACACCTGTAGCTCCGGGCATATGTCTATAGTATAGTTTGTTCCTCCTAAACCGGCTTCTGCTACATACAAATTACCATCCGGTCCGAACTTCAATCCACGTGGATTATTAAAACCTTTTGCAAATAATTTAACCGGAACAATACATAGATTTTCTGCATCAGCTTTTGCTGAGAGGGATTTATCGCCCAAATTTTGTTGTTCTTTTTGGCATGATCCAAAAAGCAGAACAAGCATGATGATTGCTCCTAGTTTTGAGAAATTTTTTGTTTTCATAAATAACTTTTTAAAATGATTTAATAATTAATTCAGATACTTCTAAAACCTAATTCTGTAATTGAAAAGAATACGTTCTATAAGGTTTATTTTTAAATACCATTTGTTTTCAAGTGGTTCTTCTTCCATCATAATCACCAAATAATGACTTGATTTAAATGATGCGCAAAAAATTTTATATAAGTAAAAATATACTTGAAAAGAAAGTCGCACAATCGCCAATTATGGTTAGATGACTGCAGTTAATGTCAAGGATAATTTTGTATAAACTATTTGCAGAATGCCCATCACACTTTACGTGACTGTAAATAATTGATTGCAGGAATTATTTACACTAAAAAATAATGTGGATATAAGTTAATATCTTTTGAAACAACTAAAAATTTAAATTATTTTTTTCCGGATAGCTTTACTGATAGCTTCACCCATACTGGCCACATGCAGTTTACGGTAAATTGATTTAATGTGAGAGTGTGCAGTATCGTAACGCATTTTTAATTTGTCAGCAATCATTTTATAGCTCAAGCCATCAGCTAATAAGCGTAGTACTTCTGTTTCTTTTGTGGTAAGATTATACTCATCTGGTGAAACAGTTTTGTTTTGCAATTGAAACTGCTGAATTATTTTTTTAGCAATGCTTGGGGTCATAGGCGTGCCACCTTTATACGCATCTTTTACTGCTTCAATTATGGTAAGGGGAGGTGAATCTTTTGTAATATAGCCGCTGGCACCTGCCAGAATGGAGCTAAATACAAGCTCTTCATCTTCAAAAATGGTTTGCATTATTATAATAATACCGGCATTAAATTTTTTTATCTGCCGCACTGCTTCTACGCCACTTATACCAGGCATCTCAATATCCATCAGCACAACGTCGGGTTCACTTATAATAAGTGCCTCTTTTAAGTTGTTCGCGTTTTCATAAAGGCCGGTTACTTCTATTTCATTATTGCCATGTAACAATACGTTCAATGAATTCAGGATATTTTTATTATCATCAAATATGCAGACTCTTATGGGCATTACACTTATGTTTTTACGTGCAGTAATTGTGCAGTAAGTTAATTTGATTAAGACATTTTATTAATCGCCAATATTGGTTAGCGGAACCTCTAACATTATTTCTGTTCCTCTTTGCTGCACAGAATTAAAATCAATTTTGCCATTCACCTCCTTTGCTCTTTGTTGCATGTTGTTTAACCCATTGCCTGTTGATGGGTTATTTTTATCAAACCCTTCGCCATCGTCTTTTATGGAAATATGCAATGTGTCAGATTTTTTTTCAAATTGTATAACTAAGTTTTTTGCGGCTGCATATTTTAAACTGTTGTTTACTGCTTCTTTAATAATTAAATAAATAGCTTTTCTTTTTTCTACACTAAGATCAAGGTTTTCGAGGGAGGTTGCTGTTTTTACCTCAAAATGAATATTATTTGTTCTGCATAAAGGCAAAGCGTAATTAGTAATGCGTTGTATTATTTTTTGAAGATTATCATTGTGTGGATTTATTAACCAAACAGCCTCATTTAATTCAGCTAATATTTCCCGGCTGGTCTCACCTATTTTTTCTAAAATATTTTTAGAATCATGTGTATCTCCGCTTTCGTTTTTTTGTATTGCTGCCTGGCTAAAAATGGAAATGCTGCTAAGAGTGGCACCAATATCGTCGTGCAGTTCACGGCTTATGCGCAAACGCTCATATAATAATGCCTGCCTGCTTTCTATTTCAAGTTCTAACGCTTTATGTCGTTGCAACACTATCTCGTTCTGCATGCGTATTTTACTTATGTGATAGTGGAACAATGCATAGATAACTCCTGCAAATGATAAAGCGAATAATGTATAAGCCCACCACGTGCGCCACCATGGAGAGTGAATAATGATAGTAATGTATGTACCCTTCTCATTCCAAAGCCCTTCGTTGTTTGTTCCCTTTACTCTAAAAGTATATGTACCCGGATTAATATTGGTATAGCCCACATAGTGCCTCGATCCGCTATATATCCAATCTCTATCAACTCCTTCCAGTTTATAAGCATATTGATTCTTAGCCGGGCTATAATAACTCAAAGAAGAAAATTCAAACGAGAAGTAATTTTGATTGTAATCCAAAACAATTTCTTTCGATTCATTAGCACCTTTTACCAGTTTATCGAACAGTTTGAACTGGGTAATAACTATAGGTGCGATGTAACTATTTGCTTTAAATTGATGAGGATCGAAAAAATTAAATCCATTATTGCCTCCGAAATATAAAGTACCATCCTTACCCTTAAAACAGGCGCCCTTATCCATGTCGCCACCACCACCTGCAGAAAAAATATTGCCTTGCAATCCATCTTTATAATCGTAATTCGTAAAAGTTTTTGCAACAGGATCAAAACGTGACAGACCGTTGCCAGTACCTAACCAAAGATTGCCTTCATTGTCGTTTAAAATTGAATACACCGTATTGTTTGGTAGCCCGTTCTTATTAGTAAAGGTTGTAAATTTCTCCTTTTGATAATCGAAATAACATAAGCCTCCTGATAAAGTTCCAAGCCAAAGATTCCCTTTTGAATCTTCGAAGAAACTATTTACAACATTGGAACTGATGCTGGCAGAATCCCGTTCATAATGTTTATAGTGAGTGAAGTGACCAGTTTGCTTGTTAAATTTATCTGTTGCTATACTGCCATAGCCAACCCATATATTATCCTTTGAATCGGCAAAGATGGTTCGTGCGGTGTAATCACTAATGCCATTTGTATCGGCGGTACTGTAATAATAATGTTTAAATTCACCAGTTTTTTCATTGAATTGTTTAATGCCGTTTCCTGTTCCTAACCAAAGAAATCCCTGTTGGTCTTCAGTAACAGAATAAATAAATCGCTGATGTGGATCCTTATAGTCTGCCGCATTGGTATTGTAATGAGTAAATTCGCCTGTTTGCTTATTTAATTTAGATAATACATTTCCGTTGCAAATCCAAAGATATTGATGCTGGTCTTCTAAAATCGCTTGAACAGCATCATACCTAAGTGTTTTTGGATTGTTAGGATTGTGCCTGAAATGAGTAAATTGATCAGTTTTTCGGTCCCAGCGATTCAATCCTCCTCTGTAGGTGCCTATCCAAACAACACCGGATGCATCTTCTAATATGCTGGTAACTTCATTACTGCTTAAAGAATTTACATTGTTTGGGTTGTTGCGCTTAAGCCCGAAAACTTTATGATTCAAGTTCGCCTTATTAAGTTTTCCATGCCACGAACCCGCCCATAAAACGCCAGCTTTGTCTATTTCCAGGGCAAGAATGAAATTAGTGCTTAAACTGGAGGCATCGCCGGGGTCATGAGAATAAGAAGTAAAAACAGTACGGTTTATGTTAAGCTTATTCAATCCCTTGTCTGTACTTATCCATAAATTATCTTCTTTGTCCTCTTTAATAGCTCTTCCCTCCCAAAACGCAAGGTTGTTACTGCTGATTGAATGAACATTTTTGGGATCATGTTGAAAACATTTAAACATACCTGTTTTTGGGTCAAAACTGTTTAACCCATTATTGGTTGCAACCCAAATAATACCGGCCTTGTCCTTGATAACGGCTCCCACAATATTGCTGCTTAAGCTATGCGGGTTGCCTGGGTCATGCTGATAATGAATAATATTAACCCGTGGAGGTTGACCTGCATTTTGTTTAGTTAAATACAACTTGTGTAAGCCAGAATTGTTTCCCAGCCATAAGGTATCGGTCCGGTCTCTGTAAATACAGGTTATATCATCGTGAAGGACGGCATGCTCGACGGACAATTGGAGAAAACCTAAATCAAAATTTTCTTCCAAAAATTTTCCCGTTTCCCTGTCGAAGCGGCACAAGCCACCTGAATGGTTTCCTACCCAGATCATTCCATCGCTATCTTCGTTAATAGCAGAAATATTTGGGTCTGAGAATTTAGCGTTTGGTAAAGGCTTATAGCGGGTAAATTTTTCAGTGGATGTTTCGAACTTACATAAACCTTCCGCAGTTCCCAACCAGATGGTACCATATTTATCTTCGTAAATGGTATATATACTATTTTGTGAAAGAGAGTTGGAATCAAAAGGATCAAATTGGTATTTGGTAAAAGTATAGCCATCATATTTATTTAAACCCGCGGATGTACCAAACCAGAGGTATCCTTTACTGTCCTGCAATATCATTGATATATTATCGCTTGAAAGCCCATCTTCTATTCCTAAATGTTCAAAACGTAAGCTTTCGTTTTGGGCGTTACTGCCCCAGCCAAAAAGTAAAAACAAGATAGGTATTGTTGTTTTATAAATAATTTTCATTTAGTTTTCTTATAAATAAATCTATAGTACCACTCTTCATATAGTTTTAAGACCATGCCACAACTTGCCTTTATCGGCGAAAATCTTAAGTGAAGAAAAGCGATCGAATGTAATAGTGTCTTGCGCCGGGGTGGGTAAGTTTCCGCAGGCAGAATCAATAGTGCAAACACAAAAAAATGAAAATGAATTTTCATAATAATTGCGTTAGGTGTGTTCAATTGCAATTCTTGTCTTTTTTTATTTGATCCATTTAGCAGTATTATCGCGGAAAAAATAATAATACAATTTAAAAAAAATTGATGAGATAAAGGAATATAAAGTTTTTTGTTGTTTCCTTTCTGCCTTATACAGCAATATATTTATTTACTTAAGCTTACTATAAATTTTTTAGCTTGCGATTTTCCTCAGGTTAGTTAATAATGAAACAATGAAAAGAACGATTGTTTTGTTTGGAATGTTTTTTTTGTTTGCGATTACTGCATCTTCACAAAAATATAAAGGCGGAATCGATTCGATGATTCTTCCTAACATAGGTCAATCGCACTATATAAATGAATACGATTTAGATACACCTGTTGATACTGCAGCATGGATAAAAGAAAAACCGGGAATGCATGTTGCGTTTGGTTCAGAAGATGAACTTTATTTCAGAACGGAAGTGCCTGCAATAAACAATGAAACAACAGAATGGAATGCAACCGGATGGAAAGGTGAAAGATTAAATGCGCAGATTGTAGTTTGGTCTCCCGATACTTTGCGGCAGGTTCGCTTTACGATAAGTGATCTTAAAAATGAAAAAGGGAAATTATTAAGCAGAGAAAACATCCAGTTGAATAAAATTGCTTATGTGCTCGCCAATTTTCCCTATGGTTCAAATGAACCGAATTGCGGTGAATCTCCATATAAAAATGGTTTTTTAATGCCGGATAGATTTGAGTCATTCAATCGTTTTGATGTGCCTGGTAAAACGGTAAGACCTGTTTGGTTGAGTTTAAATATTCCACAAGATGCGGATGCAGGAATATATATGGGAACGATTGAAGTAAATGATACAAAACAGCACATCACTTTAAATATAAAAATTATTGTGCAAAATCAATTGTTACCAAAACCACACGACTGGCATTACAGGCTTGATCTTTGGCAAAACCCATGGGTGATTGCTGATTATTATCATGTACAACCCTGGAGCAAAGAACATATTGCTTTGTTGAAAAAACATTTGCAGTTATATGCTAATGCCGGCGGCACTTATATTACAA
>JAICKT010000567.1 GCA_025927795.1 Parafilimonas sp.
ACCATTGCCCGGAACACTAAGAAAATATTTAACTGATTTTCTAAATCAAAATACTGAACAGGCGGAACTTGATAAAAATAAACCAACTCTTTTTAATTTAATTGATCGCTTTATAGCTGGTGAAATTAAAGGCAAGAAAGGAAAAGAGAAAAGTAAAAAAACATGCGATAATTATAATGCAACCAAATTACACTTACAAGATTTTGAACGTATAAAAAAATATAAGATAAACTTTGAAACCATAACCCTTGATTTCTTTGATAGTTATACATCATTTTTAAATCGTGGCTATACTACTTTAAGAGATGGAAAAAATAAAATGGTAAAGTCAAAGCCTAATACAATTGCAAAGGACATTCGTAACCTAAAGGCTTTTATGAATAAAGCCGTTTCTTTTGGTTACACAAATAATCTTGCTTACAAACATGATAATTTTTCTTTTGGTGAAGAAGAAATTGATGCTGTTTATATAAAAGAAAATGAAATTGAAAAAATATTTAGATTTAAACTGAATAATGATAAACTTGAAAATGTAAAAGATTTGTTTGTTTTCGGCTGCCTTGTGGGTTTAAGATTTAGTGATTATTCAAATGTAAAGCCTGAAAATATTATAGAAGAAGGTAGTGACTTATTTATAAAAATTAAAACGAAAAAAGCGGGTGAAACAGTATATATACCTTGTCACCCAATAGTATTAGAAATTTTTAAAAAATATAAGTCAAATCCGAATAAACTACCCAAATCAATTTCTGTGCAAAAATTTAATCAATACATAAAAGAAGTTTGCATGTTGGCAGGATTAACAGAAACCAAAAGGCTAACAACACAACCTGATAAACCACTGTACGAATGTGTATCATCACATACGGCGCGCCGGTCATTTGCGACTAACCTTTTTTTAGAGGGCTTTCCACCAAAAGAAATAATGAAGATAACCGGGCATAAAACAGAAGAATCCTTTAATAAATACATTCGTTTAACTAAACTTGATACAGCTAAACGTTTAAGTCAACACATGAAAGATATGTGGGATAAAAAGCTGATGCGGGTTGTAGCTTGATAACACTTTAGCTTCTGCCCTGCTTATAGATTATATTAGCGGTCTATCAAATATTTCCGTAAAGTAAATTCACTTTATGATACAATATTTTTTGCCATTTATCCGGTTATAATTTCAGGAATTGGCTTTGTGTCTTTTAAATACCCAAAACCTTTAAGGAAATTGTTGCTTTATGCACTTGGTATTTGTGTTTTTGCAGCATCGTATTTATTTACATACAGCTATTCATCTGTAAAGGCATTAGATAATGCTGTAAAAAATTATGATGATATTAGGAAAATAAAGCCCTGTGATACATCTGCATATTCAATGCAAGTAAGTACAGAAAAGGATATTGCCAAATCTGTTATATTATCAACAAAAATTGAATCACTTGCTTCTATTGAAGATTTAGCGAACGGCTGCATCTTTATTCTTTATAACTTGGTTGGATTTATCATTATCACTTACGTTTCGGTTTACGTGACTGCCTATAAACAGAAACATAAAAGAGATAAGGTTAATAACAGCACCCCAGAAACACCCTCTTAGAAAGTCAATATTCAACATACTCTCAACCAAACCCGATACGTTATCATTTTGCTTTATATCATTTACGATATACACTTTTAATTAATTCGTAATATATTAATTGTCAGATAATTAATTTGCTTTTTTCAAAAGAAGTTTCTAATTTTACATTTCAATTTAAAATCGCAGTATCCAAATCGCAATTAATGAAAAACAATGTCTCTTGTTTCAGAAAACAATCCTCTTTTAGTTACACTTACAGTAAATGAACTCACTACTATCATTGAAGAAGCAGTAGATAAAAAAGTTAAGCAGCTATTACCAAAGCCTGAACCTAAGTTTTATAGTGCCACAGAACTCGCAAGCAAGTTTGGTGTTACCAGACAAACAATTAATCGCTATGAAAAAACAGGATTAATTAAAGGCAAAAGGTGGGGGCATATAAAGAGGTATGAAGAGATTGATGTTGAAGCTGCATTAATTACAATTCAACGTTACAAACGAGCTTAAATAAAAGGGCTGTATCGTATCAATTCCTTAAAACAAAAATCTAAAATCGCTATACAATATGATCGCATTAATACAGCAGGTTACTGCTTTGTTATCTAATGGAAGTAAACAGTTTTATAGATCACTTATCCGG
>JAICKT010000061.1 GCA_025927795.1 Parafilimonas sp.
ATAAAGCTGTGTTGAATCAGTTGTTTTTTTTGAAGTAAACTGCACATTTATTTTTGCTTCGTGTTGCTGAACATTTTCAATTACATCTTCTTTAAAATAAAAGCTGTCAATCTTTGTTGTTATAGTTTGTTTATTGCCATCGCGTATAAATTTTGGTTGTTGATGTTCCTGTGCTGTCGCTCTTATTTGTGACCAATCGTTATTAATTACCTGCAGGCTTGTTTCAAATTCCATTAATTGTCCATCAACACGAATACCTGTAATATTACCCCACGGTTCAACTTCTGTTTGTGCAAATATTTTTTGAGTAAGAAAATTAAAACTGATGAAAATAAATATCAATAAAAAATAACCGGTTTTTCTTTTTATAAGTTTATTTAGCATTACTAAACTGCTTTATTATAATCTACTGAAGATTTACTGAACGCTGAATTCCTTTGCTATTAATTATTTCTACAGCAGCCATCAAACTATTAATAGTTAAAAATCTTGACGATTGCGATAGAAACCCACTGCCATAATAAAATTCCTTTTTTTCTATGCTGCCGTTTTTATAATGGATGATTGCACTAACATCGTCAGGATTTATTTTTATTGTTTGAATGTTTTTTCTCAATTCAAATAATTTAACCGAGTCTCTATTCTGGCTGGCAGCAACCAAATATTTTCCGGAAGCGCCTGTAAGCTTTACCAGCGCTTTACCATCGCCGGGAATATAAATTCCGCTTTGCAAAATTGATAATGGTTTAAAATTTCCTTTGCCATCACCTTTTAATAACAACCCATTTAAAGCATCATATCTTCCTGTTGTAACTTCAGTTCCATAATCATTTCCATTAATTAAAACATCAAGATTGCCATCTCCATCAAAATCGTCTGCAATCATTCCATCTATTACAGAAACCTGTGCCTGCAATGGTAAAGGAATCATTGTAAATTTTCCGTTGCCATCATTTCTTAAATAACATGATTGAAGCATTGTTGCTTTTAAACGCAATGCATCTTTACGCATTGCCGGCGTTATTATACTATCCATGTCTGCAATTGCGAATGATCTGTAATTTGGAAACCTTCTTTTAATGCTGATCATTTCTTTGATCATGTCATCTCTGCCAAATGCAGGAAATTCTTTTTTCACGCCATTACTGTCTGGCAAAAAAAGTGAAGGCACAGCATCATAATTTCCATTATCATCAAAATCTTTTGCCGTTACATAAACAGGATACTTATCGCTTGCCTGGTATAAAGTGTTCAATCCAACATTTCCAATAATATAATCTGTTTTACCTGTATGCCTGAAATCGCCTGCAACAATAGAATTCCACCAGCCTGTTTTATCTGCAAGCCCTGTTGAAGTTGTTACATTTTGAAATTTTCCATTGATGTTCTTTAAAAAAGTTACAGGCATCCACTCACCTGCAAGTATTAAATCTGTTTTTCCATCGCTATCAAAATCTGTGAACAATGCATCACACACCAAACCAATATTTTTAAGTTCGGGTGCAACTTCATCTGTTACATCAGTAAATTTTGCTTTACCATCTTTTGAATCATTTCTTAAAATACAACTGCTTACAGGTTTTGGATAATGCCACGGATCAACGCGTCCGGATACAAACAGATCAAGCATGCCATCATTATTATAATCAAAAGCACGTACACATATTTTGCTTGTATAATTTGCAGGCAGCGCAAGTGAATCTAATTTAAAATTTCCTTTGCCATCGTTAATGTATAACCTATCCTGGTATTTATTACTTTGCGATTCATATCTGTACCCGCCGCTTGCAATATAAATATCAGGCTTGCCATCGCCATTCGCATCAAACACAAGTATGCCTTCATCTTTATAAGTTTCAAATTGCGGCGGAACATTCGGCAACATATCTGTTTGTTTAAATTTCCCATCAGGTTGTTGCAAAAAAATTTGTGCATGATTAAAAGAATTTCCACCAACAATCACATCATCTAAACCATTACCATCAATATCTGCAGCAGCAAGCGCCGGCGAATATTGTGATAACTTATGTGGCAATAATTTTTGAGTATTAAAATCAATATAATCAGAAGTTTTATCCATGAAATTTAAACCAGCCGATCTTGTTATCTCTTTAAACAAAGCGGCATTGTCAGTTACAGTGCCAGGATAAGAATAATCAGTATTTGCATTTTGAATATTTACAACGAGCGTTTGATTAGTGTTTACATGTTTAATAGTTTGCTGTTTAAGATTAAACCATTTTATTATAACAGAATCAACAACAGTTATTTTGCCTAAACCAAAATGTGCAATGGGTTGAATGGTTGATAAATATCCGCGATATGGATTATTCTCATAAACCTGTTGCTTGTTATGATCGTAATAAATAGTTGCAATTGCACCTATGCCATTTACGTTTTGCGGCCCGCCTTTAAATTGTATGTTTAAATAATGTGTGTTGATGGTGTCTTTATCATGTGAAGTGTTTCTGTATAACAATGCTTCATCATTAATATTATTGATAACTAAATCCATCGCGCCGTCGTTATCAAAATCAGCATAAGCAGCACCATTTGAAAATGTAGGAACAGATAAACCCCAGCTATCAGTTACATCACTAAACGTAAGATTTCCGTTATTGTGAAATGCATAATTGTGCAGTTTGATCTGAGGTATTTGTTCAAGTATCTCCTGTTTTGATATAAGCCCTGTGGCATCTTTACGGTACGCTATAAAATCATGATCGCTCACATCTCTGGGAAATCCGTTTGTAATAACTATATCACGATAGCTGTCGTTATCAAAGTCTGTTACAACAGGTGCCCAGCTCCAGTCTGTTTGCGCAATACCACCCAGAAAAGAAATATCACTAAAGGCAGGAGCACCAATGCTATCATTTTCACCAAGTCTTGGTCCTTCATTTAATTGCAAAGTGTTGCGTACATATTGATATTGATAACCGAACTGATCAAAATTCTGATAAGTGATATAACTGTTGGCTCCGGACATCTTTTTTTTGCGAAGATTATCCTGCGGGCTCATGTCTAATTCAATTACATCAGGCAAGCCATCATTATTAATGTCAGTTATATCCTGCCCCATTGAATTAAAAGAAGTATGCTTAAAATATTCTTTTGCACGGTTTGTAAATGTGCCATCATGGTTATTTATATAAAGAATATTGTTTGATATAAAATCATCTGAAACATAAATGTCTTTCCATCCATCATTATTAATATCGCAAATGGTTGCAGCGTGACCGTAGCCAGCAAACGTCATTCCCGCCTGTGCTGATACATCGTTAAATACACCATGTTTTAAAACAGGATTCCAATCATTACGATAAAGTCTTCCAATGCTTTCCTTTTGCGTGGACATGTTGCGGCGCCCAAAAACAGATTGATCATAACCTGTAGATGCTTCATTTACGGTGAGGTACATGTCAAGGTCGCCGTCATTATCATAATCAAAAAAACTTGCCATGGTTGATTGAACACTTATATCTAAACCATATGCAGCAGCCATATCTTTAAATTGCGGAATGCCATCTTTATCCAATCCCTGATTTATGTATAAAATGTTGCGTCTTTTAAGCGAATCTTTATAAATAGTATTGCAGATGTAAATATCAGGAAGCCCATCATTATTTATATCAACTATTGAAACACCTCTCGCCCATCTGCCTGCACCAGAAACGCCTGCTTTATCAGTTACATCTTTAAATTTAAAATTGCCTTCATTTAAATAAAGTTTGCAGGAAACCATGTTGCCACTAAAAAAAATATCTTGCTTTCCGTCATTATTAAAATCACCAATACCAACGCCACCACCATTATAAATATTTACAATATCAAGGGGATTGATAGAATCGTTTTCTACTATTTTGTTGTTGAATGAAATACCTGAATGAGCGGAAGAAATCTTTTTAAATAATGTGTGATTGTTGTTACAGGACAAAAACAAAAATGCAGACAGACAAATAAATACTAAACAGAGCCTCATACTAATCAAACTATTTAGAGATAAAAGTAAAGATATAGTTGTCTTAAATAAAAAAGGCTTCCATTTTGCAGAAAGCCTTTTTAATGAAATATATTAAATTAATATCCCGGGTTCTGTGTGAGGTTTGGATTAAGTGCAATTGCGCCTTGTGGTATTGGCAAAAGAGTCCAGTTGGGTGTAATCGCAGTATTATATAAACCATGTATTTGCCCATCATGTGTTGGGCCTGGTGCGGGATTTGGAACAGGATTATAATTGTTTGCTCCTGTTGGCGCTCCATTTGCACTATTTATAAATTTAACCGCCACATCGGTACCTGCCCTGCAGAGGTCAAAGAAAGTAGAATACTCACCGGTCAATTCATGCCTGTATTCGCTCAATACCATTTGCAAAGGATCAGTGATAGTTTGACCAGGAGTGCCATCATAATTAGCACTGTCTTTCATAACAGCAGGCGCTGTTCCGCCAAATGCTCTGTCGCGTACTAATTTAAGATCAGCCATTCCGCCGGGAACATCCCCTGTGCGAATTTTACATTCAGCCCTGCTTAGCAAAACTTCAGCGTAACGCATTAATATTTGGTTTTGGTCTCCGAAAATGTGTGCAGCATTATCGCTGGGACTATTGTAATTGCCGGTAAGATTTGGATCTCTCCATTTTTTTGCACATACATAACCTGTACGTTGTTTATCATCTCCATACCAAGGCCTGGTTTTGGTTCCAACGGTATTTACAATTTTACCATTATCTGCTGTATATGTAGGATTACCTGAAGCAAAACCCGCCACTACGGGAGGATAACCTTTTATTCCACCCCATTTGGCGATAATTCCAGGGCTTTGTAATGAATCGCCGGGGCCAACAATTGTTAGAAATTTACGTTTATCACCTTCCTGGTAAGAATTCCATAATGCTGGATTGCCATAATCATAACCCTGCTGTGTTATTTCATTTGGCCAGCTAAAGCTGTCTATCCAACCAAGCTCGGCTCCTGGCGGTTGCCAGCTTCCACCCCAATCCTGCGGGTCACCTGGTTTTAAATAAAACTGAATTTCAAAAATAGATTCATCATTATTCTGATGATTATATTCATTTACATCTGCAAAATTTGGCATCAGATGATAATTATTAAATTCGGGATTATTGAAAGCTGCTAAAGCTCCTGCATAATCCTGTAGCCACATGCGAGCCGCACCTTCATAAGCATACGCGGCACCCTTAGTAGCTCTTCCTAAATCAGCAGATGCTAATTGAGTCTTGGACAGTAACAAAGTTTCTGCCTGCTGCATATCTGACACCACTTGTTGAAACACAGAATCGCGTGAATCTCTTGGTCTTAAACCCAGGTTTAAAGTGCCGGTAGTATCTGTTTCTAATGGAACGCCGCCAAAAGAAGCAGCTAAGTAATAGTAGGTCATTCCTCTAAGAAAAAATGCTTCCCCTCTTAAACGGCTTGCCAACGCATGATCAATCACACCATCTGTCTCTGCTTTTGTAATAACGCCGAATACAGAATTTGCTCTTGCAATACCAATATAAGA
The DNA here is from genome assembly GCA_025927795.1 of Parafilimonas sp. Lineage (GTDB taxonomy): Bacteria > Bacteroidota > Bacteroidia > Chitinophagales > Chitinophagaceae > Parafilimonas. Next base: position 5,524 of record JAICKT010000061.1, read on the forward strand.
TTGGTTCCAGAAGGTAATAAGTCCAACGAAAATTGGGGCAATTTGATAGTTATTCCAAAATACATCTGCACCCCAGTTGAAGAAGTCATGCGTACCAAAATTGGCTCTGTACCAGATACATTTTTTAAGCAGGTCACTATTCTGATATGTATCATAAATAGCATTAACAAGAGAAATCACCTGCTGCGGCTTACTGGCAGCAGCGTCGGGAGAGATACCAAAAGTATTGTTTTGATTTAAAAAACTTTTGCTGCATGACAGTGGAATAACTGCGCAGGGTAGAGCTATAAGACAAATTATGGTTATTATTTTAATTCTTTTCATATCGGTAAATTGTCTTTATTTAAAATGTTACGTTTAATCCAAAAGTGAAATACCTGGATGAAGGATATGTTCCATTATCAACCCCGTTTTGTGTTGCATTTCCACCCTGAATTCCTATTTCCGGATCAAGTCCTGTGTATTTGGTAATAGTAAAGAGGTTTTGAGAAGATACATATATCCTTATCCTTGATATAGAAAAACGATTCAACAAACTAGCTGGTAAAGTATAACCGATGGAAACGTTTTTAAGTTTTAAAAAACTTCCATTTTCAATCCATACACTGGACGGAACATTGTTAATGGAACTGTTATCCCCGCCAGTGCCAACCGCCCTTGCATACCTGTTCGATGGATTAGTTGGCGTCCAGTGATTTTGGTAGTACACTTCATTTACATTCTCAGAGCCAACTCCACCCCTACGTGCAAGGCTTTCCAGGTTACTTTCAACATAGTTCAATATTTTGTTTCCGTAAGAACCGTAGAAATATACATTGATATCCCATCCTTTATAAGTGGCGTCAAGATTCAGCCCACCAAAAAATTTAGGCTGGGGATTTCCGATAGACACCCTGTCGTCAGCGTTTACAAGACCATCTCCGTTAATATCTTCAAAATAACGATCACCAGGTACAGCAACAGCACCGGGACGATATATACCACCGGGGGCTTTCGCATTTAAATCATCAATTTGTTTTTGGGATTGATAAATACCAATTGCTTTATAACCAAAAAATTCTCCCACTGGTTGCCCAACATAAGACCGGGTATATTCATCCCATCCCTGGAAACCATTTAAAATTAAACCACCAAAATTTGTCACGAAGTCTGTTCCTGATGTGATGCTCGTAAGTTTATTTTTAATTGTTGTTAATGTTAAACCAATACCATAATGAAAATCTTTGCTGCCATTACCACTATAATTAAGAGCAAACTCAAAACCTCTATTGTTCATACTTCCTACATTTCGGGTAATGAAATTATAACCAGTTTGTGCAGGTGATGCAAGCCGCAGCAGAAAATCTTTTGAGTCACGGTTAAACCAGTCGGCAGTAAAGGTTAAAGCACCTTTCAAAAAAGCAGCATCAATGCCAATATCTGTTTGCTTATCAGTCTCCCATTTCAGGGTTGGATTGGCAGGCTGCGTTTGTGCAATACCATTTTGGTATATTTTATTAAACGGATAACCAAGGTTATCAAGTCCTCCACCATTTACATTTGACGGAAAATTACCGGCATACAGAGACTGGTACTGGAACAACCCTATTGGAGCTTCGTTTCCTACTTCGCCCCAACTGCCCCTGAGCTTTAGATCATAAAGCCAACCAGCGTTCTTTAAAAACGATTCATTTTTTATTCTCCATCCAATAGCAACAGAGGGGAATGTGCCATATTTATGTCCTGTATCAAACTTGGAAGATCCATCTCTTCTTATTGTACCGGTAACCATATACTTATCTGCAAACTGGTAGGTTATCCTTGCAAATGTTGAAGCCAGTGTATAGATATTTTGGCCATTCCCGCTGTTTGTACCCGGAACATTCTGATCAAGCACAAGGTTTGAGACCAATGAGAGATCCCTTGTAACGCTGTTTGGAGGAATACCGCCCCCTCCCATGCCTGTCCAGGTATTTTTTTGCGCAGAAATCCCCCCCACAAAATTGATGGTATGTAAACCAAAAGTTTTATCATAAGATATAGTATTCTCCCACAACCATTCAAATGTTTTGTTTATAGTCTGGTGATAATTTGCAGGCGTCACAATTGTTCCGGCATATTGCAGGCTGGCCCGGTTATCTTCCGGCTGAAGATAGAAGCTGGAAAAATTGCTCACATTCGCCCCTACATTTGTTTTAATTTTAAGACCATCAAAAATAGTTGCTTCCAAAAATGAAGTAGCTAATATGTAATTTGTAATATTTTGATACTGGTTCGTCTCAATGGAATAAACAGGGTTACCAAAGCCACTTACAACATTATTAAGCGGATTGTAAAAACCATAATTGCCATTTGCGTCTTTTATTTGGGTAGTGAGCCTGCTACCGCTGTCCATGGTAGGTGGGTTAGTTGCTACATTTAAAAGATTAAACCCGGTGAGGGGATTGTTTGCATTTTGGTAAGAATATTTCACGCTTGTTGATGATTTGAGCCAACTGGTAGCCTGGTAGTCGAGATTGAGATTAAGATTGTACCTCTTAAAAAATGAACCGATTACAATACCTTTTTGATCGTAATAACCAAACGACATTGCAGCCTGAACTTTATCACTTCCTCCACGAATTCCAATCGTATAGTTTTGTGTTAAGCCGGTTCGATAAATAGCATTCTGCCAATCTACCGAGTGTAAAGCTTCGGGTGTATGCCAAACGGGTAATCCGTGATAAGTTCCTGTTAAATCAGCCGCTTCAACTTCATTAGAAAGAGTAGCAAATTGTCCTGCATTTAACAAGTCATATTCTTTAGGTTTGCTTTGAACACCATTGTATGCATCCAAAGAAACCTGCATTTTATTTTTAATACCTTTCTTGGTAGTTATTATGACAACACCGTTAGCTGCACGAATACCATAAATAGCTGTTGCCGATGCATCTTTCAATACATCTATAGTAGCAATATCGTTGGGATTAATGTTGTTAATACCTCCGGTTGTAGGATAACCATCCACAACATATAAGGGAGTATTACCTCCACTCGCAAGGCTTCCAATTCCTCTTATCAGTACACTTACATTTCCTCCTGGCGAGGCATCATTGTTTATTATCTGAACACCGGGCGCCCTTCCCTGGAGAGCCTGGTCTAATGTAGTTACAGGAACCTTTGCAATAGTTGCAGCAGTAACGCTGGAAACAGAACCCGTTACATCTTTACGTCTCTGTGTGCCATAACCAACCACTACAATATCATTTAATGATGAGCTAATTGGTTTAAGACTCACAGTTACTGATGAAGTGTTTTCAATTGAAACCGTAGCCGGAGTCATTCCAACATAAGTCACCTGTAATTTAGTAGCATTGGCAGGCGCATTTAAAACAAAGTTTCCATTTGCATCTGTTAATACTGAATGTTTAGAATCACCGGTATTTACCGTTGCTCCTTGTAATGGATTATTTGTGCTATCTGTAACCCTTCCTGTTATTGTTTTGGTTTGCGAAAAACCTTGAACTAACATAAATGACAAGAGAACGGCAAGCGTTGGTTTTACCAATTTAATCATATAGCAAATATTTAAGCAAATCTATTTTTATATCTCCATTTAAATGCAATACTTTTTTATCTCTTTTATGTATTTTTATGCTTTGATAGTGAATAAAAAAAATTGCTGTTTTTATAATAATGCTTATTTCTACAATAATAACGAATTTTAAAGTGTAAGAATTACACTTAATAAATACACTAATACTTTTTTTACCTGCATAGATGTGATTTATAATTTCTTTCTTTAATAAAAATTTAAATCAATGCCAGCCAAACTATTGCATGAAATTATTCCACTTACAAAAAATGATTGCTTTACAATCTTCTCAAGAACAAAAGACAGATTTGATTTTCCACTTCATTGCCATGAAGAATTTGAATTGAATTTTATTCAGCATGCAAAGAATGCGCAACGTATTATTGGCGATCATATTGAAGTAATAGATGATTATGAACTTGTACTTGTAGGACCCAATTTACAGCATGGCTGGTTTAGCCATAAATGCAAATCGAAAATGATTAAAGAAATTACTATTCAATTTCACCGCGATCTTTTTGATGAAAAATTCTTAAGCCGCAATCAAATGCATTTCATAAAAAATATGTTTGAAAAGTCGTTACGCGGTGTTTTATTTTCAAAAGAAACGATTGTAACCATTATGCCACGACTTATAGCGCTTACAAAAAAACATGGGTTCGATTCTGTGCTTGAACTGATGTCTTTATTGCATGATCTTTCTACTTCAAGAAACATAAAAATTTTGTCTGATGCTTCATTTAGTGTTACAGAAGGCTTATCGTATGGCAGCAGGCGCATTGAAAAAATTATGGAATATCTCAATCATAATTTTGGAAAAAATATTAGTCTTTCAGAAGCTGCACATCTTGCATCAATGACAGATATTTCTTTTAGTCGATTTTTTAAATTAAGAACAGGCAGAACGTTTATTGACACAGTTAACGATATAAGGTTAGGACAGGCTTCGCGTATGTTGATTGATACCACACATTCTATAACCGAGGTTTGTTACAAATGCGGCTTTAATAATATTTCGAATTTTAACCGCATTTTTAAAAAGAAAAAAAGTTGTACGCCAAAACAATTCCGGGAAGCTTATAATGCATATGGTACTAGATCTTTTATTTAAAAACATCAATATGAAAATTAAAAATCCTATAATTCAATTGCACCCGGGAATCCTCTTGATTAAGTTATTATAATGTATCCCTTACCGATTTATTATTTTTGTCAATTGCTATGACCAAGTACATTATTTACCTGCTAAAACTTTATTTCTTCTGGATAGTTGTGTTTTTTATAAACCGGCTGATTTTTATTTTTTATTTCATTAATAGTTTTAAAGCAGCAGGCATTAAAAACACATTATTAAGTTTTATTTATGGTCTTCGACTTGATTTTTCTGCGGCGGCTTATCTTTTTGCAATTCCCTTCCTTGTTTTTATTATACAAACTTTTTTCGCCAAAAATTTTTATACTGCATTTTTAAAAATTTATACCTGTATTTCGCTTGCTGTAATCAGCTTAATCTCTGCAGGAGATTTAGGTATATATCAAAGTTGGGGTACCAAATTAAACCTGCGCGCATTATCTATGCTTGCATATCCTACCGAAGCTTTTTTGTCGATGCGTTCATCACCACTTATTCTTTTGGTTTGTATAATGATTGCAGAATTTTCGCTCTGTTATTTTTTGTTCATCAAAACAGTTATCAGATTTCCCAGATGGCATATACCTACACGATTTAAACCTGCATTCGCATTTTTTACCTGTAATATAGGCTTTGCTTTTTTTACCGGCGTAGTAATGCGCGGCGGATTTCAACAAATACCTATAAACGAAAGTTCAGTATATTTTTGTTCTGTTCCCATTGCAAATCATGCAGCAATTAATACATCCTGGTATATTGTGCATAGTTGTTTAAGCAAACATTTTAATGCATCAAAAAATCTTTATGTTTATATGCCGCAGAATACTGCAGCGGAAAAAGTTGCCCGACAATATGCATCTTCTGCTAATTCATCAGAAATAAAAATTCTTAGCAACAGCAAACCCAATATTGTTTTTATACAACTGGAAAGTTTTACCGCTGATGTTATAAAAGAATTAGGAGGCGATAAAAATGTAACGCCTAACCTTAGCAACCTTATAAAACAGGGGATTTTATTTTCTAATATTTACGCCAGTGGTACAAGAACAGACCAGGGTCTCGCTGCATTACTTTGCGGATTTCCGGCACAACCTTTAACAAGTATTATTTACCAGTCTGATAAATTAGAGCATCTTCCTTTTTTATCAATAGAATTACATAAAGCGGGATACAACACTTCATTTTATTATGGCGGTGAACTTGGCTTTGGAAATTTTAATGCAGTAGCGCAATATGGGCAATTTGAAAAAATTACAGGGCTTAAGAATTTTTCAAAAGCAAATCTTTTTAATAAATGGGGCGCTGATGATGAAACAATGCTTACACGCCAACGTAAGGAAATGCAAACTGCGCAACAACCTTTCTTTTCATATGTGATTACCTTAAGCAGCCATGAACCTTTTACTGTGCCGATGAAAACCGTTTTTGAAGGAAATGATTTACCATCAAAATTTAAAAATGCATGCTGCTTTACTGATAAAGCTTTGGGTGAATATTTTAATGCAATAAAAAATACAAGCTGGTTTAAAAATACTTTATTTGTTTTAGTAGCTGATCATGGTCATCAATTACCAAAGAACCGTTTGTTTGATGAGCCCGCAAAATATCATATACCATTAATATTTTTTGGTGATGTAATAAAACCACAATACAGGGGCATAACTATTTCCACTGCAGGTTCTCAAACAGATATTGCGGCCACGTTGCTGCACCAATTAAATTTAAGTTCGGCAAATTTCAGATGGAGCAATGATTTACTGCAACCCAACCGGAAACCTTTTGCCTTTTATACTTTTGATAATGGTTTTGGATGGATAACTAATGCAGATAGTATTGCTTACGATGATCGTGCAAAACAAATAATCTATGCTTCAAAAAATTCATCGCAAAATCTAAATTTAGTTTCACTGCAAAATGGTAAAGCATATTTACAGTGCCTATACAACGAGTACCTTAAATATTAGAATATTGCTCGAATCTGAAAGCAAAAAATTCTTATTTAATAAGCATTAAAAAAGGTTGATAGAAAAATTTTGCAGTTTTAAAGAAGCGTTCAATAATCGGGAATTATTTTTTGCTGTCACCATGTTGAAGCTGCTCGACATATTTCGGGCAGTTTTTATTTTTTTGAAACTTTGGATAAACTAATATTTCATAGTTCGGAGTTTTATAGTTTCGGCAATTGAATAATAAACTGTGTGCCCTCACCCTCCTTTGTCTCCACTCTTATTTCACCGCCATGTGCTTTAATAATATCGTAACTTAAGCTTAATCCTAAACCTGTTCCTTCACCTGTAGGTTTAGTGGTAAAGAATGGGTGAAAAATTTTATCAATAATGTTTTTAGGAATGCCATTGCCATTATCACTTACAATCATTTCTACCTTATCATCTATTTTTTTTGTTTGAATAAAAATAAGCGGTTTATAATTTTCATTTGCAGTTTTTAATTTCTCATTCACTGAATAAAAAGCATTATTAAAAAGGTTGAGTAATACTCTTCCAATATCTTGCGGAACGATATTTATTTTTCCAATGCTTGCATCAAAATCAGTTTTAAAATCTGCATTAAATGATTTGTCTTTTGCACGCAAGCCATGATAACTTAATCGCAAATACTCATCACACAAATCATTGATATCTGCCGGTTCTTTTAATCCTTTTGTTTGCCTTGAATGTTGCAACATTCCTTTTACAATAGCATCAGCGCGCTTACCATGATGATTTATTTTTTCTTCATTGTCTTTGATATCATTCAAAATGTTTTTTACTTCTGTAATATTCCCTTTATCGATTTCTTCCGTTACTTCCTCAATCATTTCTTTATTTACTTCTGAAAAATTATTTACAAAGTTTAACGGGTTTTGAATTTCATGTGCAATACCTGCAGTGAGTTCTCCAAGCGAAGCCATTTTTTCCTGATGAATGAGTTGTGTTTGGGTTGACCTTAGTTCTGATAATGTTGATTCAACTTTTTCTTTTTGTAACTGCAACAATATGTTTGCTTTTTTCTTTTGATTGTTATTTTTCCATTGTATAAACGCTATTATTAGTATAACCAGCAACAGTCCAGCTAATCCGGCAATAGTAAAATATTGAAGATTTTTAACTCTTCTCTGTTCAGCATCTTTTTTCTCCTGTTCTGCTTTTGCAATTACCTGCTTTTTTTCATACTCGGATTGCAGCTCTCTTTTCTCTGTCTCTTTTTTTTGAAGACTATCACGATACAAACTGTACAGTTTATAATTTTCATAAGCACCCTTATAATTACCGCGCATACTGTCGAGCGTAGAAAGATTGAAATATCCGCCTTTCATCCTGTTAACATCGCCCATAGATTTTGCCGCTGACACTTCTTTATTTACTTGTTCAAATATCTTATCAAGATTGCCGGAAAGGTTGTTCAAAAACAATTTTGAAGAATCGAAATAAGAGCCAATTTTTTCTTCTTTACCATATTTTTCCTGAATCGATTTAAGGATTTCTTTTTGAAGTGAATCTGCATTAAACTGGCTAAAAGTTTTTAGTGAATAGCCAGATGCAATAATAAACAGAAGTATAAAAAATAGCCGTCTCATGTACTGGTATAATTGTCTTAACTATGATTTATGATTATTTGATTAATATGAATAAAAGTTATGCAACAGGTAGTTGAATAATAAACTCTGTTCCTTCGCCTTTTTCTGTCTTCACTTTTATTTCACCGCCATGCGCTTTAATTATATCATAACTTATACTCAATCCCAATCCTGTTCCTTCGCCGCTTGGTTTTGTAGTAAAAAAAGGTTGGAAGATTTTATCAATAATATTTTGCGGAATGCCATTGGCATTATCTGAAATTATTATCTCAATATTATTATCTATTTTTTTTGTTTGAACTGAAACAAGTGGCTTATAACTTTCATCAGCACTTTTCTTCTTTTCGTTTACTGCATAAAAAGCATTGTTGTATAAGTTGAGAAGAACCCTCCCAATATCCTGTGGAATGATATTTATTTGATTAATTGTTTTGTCAAAATCAGTTTTGATAGAAGCATTAAGATCTTTGTCTTTAACTTTTATACCGTGATAACACAGACGCAGATATTCATCTGCAAGCGCATTAATATCCGTTAATTCTTTTTGTGATGAAGATGCTCTTGAATGTTGAATCATACCTTTTACAATCGCATCTGCACGCTTACCGTGATGATTTATTTTTCGCGCATTTTTTTCTATATCTGTTGCAATTTGAATTGCCTCAGCATAATTTTGATTTTCGATCTCCTGCTTCATTTCAACAATAAGATCAATATTTACTTCAGAAAAATTATTTACAAAATTTAACGGGTTTTGAATTTCATGCGCAACCCCTGCCGTAAGCTCTCCCAGCGAAGCCATCTTTTCAGCATATATAAGTTGCGATTGTGTAGATTTTAATTCGTTAAGCGTTTTTTCAACACTTATCTTCTGCGCTTCTATTTGTGCTTTTTGTTTAAATAAAATTTTGTTTAGCTTTTTTCTTTGCGTGGTATTAATAAATAAAAACACAACAAACACCAACACAATAGCCAACCCGCCTATTAATACATTCCTGGCTAACTTTGCTTTAGCAAGGGTTAGTTCCTGCTGTTCATTTTCTTTCATTAATACTGCTATTTGCCCAGACTGCTTTTGAAGTTCTATTGTATATTGAAGAGATGCCGAATTGAA
>JAICKT010000494.1 GCA_025927795.1 Parafilimonas sp.
AATATCTGCTTCAAATGAAATAGATGCATCTGAAAAATCATCTTTACTGCTTTGCATTGTTGCATCAAATTTTGAAAAGCTGCCACTTACAGTGCTAATAACAAGATGCTTTACTTTAAATGTTATTTCGCTGTGTGCAGGATCAATTTTGTACGTTGCCATAGTAGAATTTTTTAAATTGTGAATAAAATATTATTAGGTGTATATACATATATATTGAAAAAAATTTAATTTTCTAAAGCTCGTATTTCTTCGAGAATCTGGTTCAATAATGCTGCTTTCTTATCGCTGATATGAATTGAATCATCCATTATTTTATTTATTCTATCAGTGCTGTGTTGCAAAATATTTATGCCTGCTTTTGTAAGAATAATTACAGTTTCTCTTTTATCGTTATCTGATGTAATTCTTTGTACAAGTTTTTTCGTTTCCAGCCTGTCAATTATACGGGGAACATTTGAACTTTTTTCAATCATTCTGCAGGCAATTTCCTTTACGCAAATTTTTTCAGGATGTTTTCCTTTCAATATTCTTAAAACATTGTACTGCTCATGTGTTAATCCATATTCTTTCAGTTCTTTACTCATGAGCGTTTTAAGCCACCATGCAGTATATAAAATATTTAAACCGGCTTTGTGAATGCCGTTTCTAAAGTTTGTACTTTTTATTGCTTGTTCTAATTTCAAGATGCAAATATATGTATATACATCTAATTTACAAAATTAAAGCCACGGAATATTCCGTGGCTTTAATTATTTATTTGCTGTATTGGCATTTGCGGTCCACCATTCGCTTAGGTTTCCGCATTTACGATATTGATCATCTATATCAACATAAAAATCTGAAATGTGCTGTTTAAACCATGTATCTAATGCAGTTTGCTTTTTTTCAGCTAATGCACGTTGAGCAACCTTGTCATAATCATCTTTAAGATTTTCCCTATGAGGCTGTGTTTGCGAAATAAAATAAACAATACGTACCGCAGTTCTTCCTCTGTCATCTGTATAAGAGAGTGGCTCTGTTATATCTCCAACCTTCATGTTTTTTAAATTCACAACGAGGTCTTTATCCAACTGATCAATTGAAACAGATGTAGCACCTGTTGTTGGTGATGTAATTCTGCCTGCACTATATTTTGTATTATCATCTTCACTATACTTATTTACTGCTTCATTAAAAGTTATGTTACCGGCAATAATTTTTGAGCGTATGCTATCAAGTTTTTGTTTAGCTGTTTTAACTTCTGCATCTGTAACAGATGGAATGATAAGAATATGCCTTACAACGGCATCATCACCGGCACGGCTAACCATTTGTATAATATGCAAACCAAACTTGGTTTTAATTACAGGGGAAACTTGTCCTTCCTTTAATTTAAACGCCGCCGCTAAGAATGTTGGATCCCACTGTTTATCATTTCTGTTTATACTGTATTGCCCGCCATTATCTTTACTGCCAGGATCCTGCGAATATATTTTTGCTAAATCTGCAAATTTCTTCTGACCAGATTCTACTTGTTTTTTTAATGAAAGCAACTGATCAGTTATATAATTTTCAACATCAGTATTTGCTTTTGGATAAATTACAATCTGTCCAACTTCAAGTTCACTTTCATAAAATGCTAAACTATCTTTTGGAATTTTATTATAGTACTCTTTAACTTCTGTTGGTGTAATTCTTACGTTTTCAAGAATTTTATTACGCATCTTATCTGCAAGCTGCCGTTCTGTAAAAGGTTCTCTTAAATCTTCTTTAAGCTGATATACAGTTTTGCCGGCAATTTGCTCAAGCACATCCTGCGAGCCATACCGGTTAATAAAATAACGAATTTGGTTGTCAAGCAACGCATCTATATCATCATCACTAATTGTTATGGAATCTTTTTCAGCCTGTAATACAAGTATTTTCTGAACCAACTGTCCTTCTAAAAAAGCACAGTCAGGATTAGGAGGTAATTGAACATCCTGTCCCTGATTCTTATAATCGGAAATGGCATTATCAATATCAGATTTGAGAATTATTTTATCGCCAACTTTTGCGATGATTTTATCCGCAACAATTTTTTGCGACTGTGCATAAGGCTTTATACCGCTAAATAATATCAGCATTAACAGGCATGAAAAAAATTTCTTCATAATCAAAAGTATATGTTTGCAAAAGCCGTACTAAATGCAGAAATGTTTTTAACAAAGAATTTGTGGGAAGAGATGAGTTATAATGTTCGCTTTACTTCTTCTTCTTCATATGCAACAATAGTATCTCCAACATTAATATCTGAAAAATTACGTATTGTTAAACCGCATTCATAACCGGAAGCAACTTCTTTTACATCATCTTTAAAACGCTTAAGACTGGCAAACTCTGCAAATGCACCTTCCTGCCTTGGATATTGTAAAATACCATCACGGAATATCCTGATTTTGCTATCGCGTTTTACTTTGCCTTCAGTAACATAGCACCCGGCAACGGTAGCTTTATCAAATTTATATACTTCGCGAATTTCAACTGCGGCAACTTCTTTTTCTTCAACTTTTGGTTCAAGCATGCCTTCCATCGCACTCTTTATTTCTTCAATGGCGTTATAAATTATTGAGTAAGTTTTAATTTGAACGCCTTCACTTTCCGCAAGCTTGCTTGCCTGCGAACTTGCACGCACATTAAAGCCAACAATAATTGCATCTGATGCAGTAGCGAGCAGTACATCACTTTCAGAAATTTGCCCCACAGCTTTATGTACAACGCTTACAACTATTTCTTCTGTTGAAAGTTTTTGCAGCGAATCACTCAATGCTTCCACTGAACCATCAACGTCTCCTTTAATAATTATTTTTAATTCTTTAAAGTTGCCGAGTGCAAGACGGCGACCAATTTCATCAAGTGTAATATGCTTACGTGTTCTTAAACCTTGTTCGCGTAATATTTGTGCACGCCTGTTGGCTACTTCTTTAGCTTCTGCTTCATCTTCAAAAACTCTGAAT
>JAICKT010000604.1 GCA_025927795.1 Parafilimonas sp.
ATGTAAAAGCAGCAGCAGGCGAAAACTGGAACAGCTTTGTAATGCATTGCATCAAACATAATTACGCCGGTCTTGAAAATTTAAGTTTAATTCCCGGAAATGTGGGTGCATCACCCATGCAAAATATTGGTGCTTATGGCGCAGAAATAAAAGATGTTTTTGAGAATCTTGAAGCAATGAAACGAAGCGATCTGAAAACTCATATATTCAGTACAAATGATTGTGCGTTTGGTTATCGCGAAAGTATTTTCAAAACAAAATATAAAGATGAATTTGTTATTCTCAATGTAACATTCAGGTTAAATAAAGAACCTGTTTTTAATACCTCTTATGATGCTGTTGAACAGGAGCTTGAAAAAATGCATGTAAAAGAGTTATCCATCCAGGCAATTTCACAGGCGGTGATAAATATTCGCACGAGTAAATTACCAAACCCTGCTGAAATTGGTAATGCAGGAAGTTTTTTTAAAAATCCAATTATTGCAATAAAACATTTTGATGAGCTTAAAAAAACTTATGCTGAAATGCCTGGTTATGCAACTAATGAAACACATATAAAAGTTGCGGCAGCATGGCTTATTGAACAATGCGGATGGAAAGGTTATCGTAAAAATGATGCCGGCGTGCATGCAAAGCAGGCGCTTGTTTTAGTTAATTATAATAATGCAACCGGTAAAGAAATTTATGATTTGTCCGAAGAAATTATGCGCAGCGTAAAAAAGAAATTTGATATAGAATTAGAACGCGAGGTGAATGTGATTTCGTGAATCGTCAAACGTCAATCGTGAGACGTGAAAAATAGGCATGAGATGTAAGATTTAAATTTTAAAATTTCCCAATCCACAATTTCAAAATCTCTGTTATATTTTTAAAGCAAACAATTCCATTTCATTTGTTTTGCCTTTTAGCTCAATCATTCCAAGACTTTCATAATGCGAAGAAGCTAATTCAGCACGATTAATAAAATCTTTTGATGCAAGATATTTCTGGTCTAACTCGCTGCAGCAGGTTCTTATTCTTGCTGTTGTATTCATAGTGTCGCCACTCATAGCAAGATCTTTTTTTATAACACCAATTTCACCCACTGTTACAATTCCAATATGAATGCCCACTCTGAATTCGGGTATTACACCATATTTTTTCTGAAAATCTTTTTGATGCCTGTTAAGATTTCTGCGTGCCTGTACGAGCGCCTTAATACTTTTACGGGTGTTTTCTTTACTATATATCCATGATACAACAATTTCATCGCCCACGTATTGATAAATTCTTCCGCCATATTCAATTAATGCATTTGAAACCTGGTAAATAAATTCTCTTATTAATCTAAAATAACGCTGGCTGCCTAATTGCTCTGCTATTGGTGTTGAATCTTTTAAATCCATAAACATTATAATGCGCGTTTCAATTTTTGGTTCAACATATTTGCCGAGAAGAATATCCATAAAAACGCCGGGCGAATATTTTTCATTTAACTCAATTAATAATTGTGTAATTACAAACAGTATAAGCCAATATAAAATCTTTTGCAGAAGCTTATGAAAATCGGAAAAATCTTCGTAGAAATGATGAAAGGACTCTGAGACAGGCAATCCTAAAACAGAAATTGAATTTATACTATAAAGCAAGAGGTTTATTAAAAATGCAGCCGCTATAAGAATTATACTTTTAATTACTAATGCGATAAGCAAATTAAAATCACGAAACAAACGCTTTAACTGGGCAACTAACAAATAACCAACACCCATACTTGAAAAGAATACAATTAATTCCCGTAAGAGTAATGTTCCCAGTTTATTTTTTGCCGGAAGCGAATTAAAAACCAGCACAACAATTATATCAACAAGCGTCCATAAAAAAGCAATTGATATTATAGTATTGAACCGGTATTTTCTTACCGAGCTTACTTTGCTTAATATGCTTTTGCGGCTTTTCATGCTGTTTGCTGAATATAAAAATAAATG
>JAICKT010000363.1 GCA_025927795.1 Parafilimonas sp.
AAATATAATATTATTATTTATACTATATCAGAAAATAAAAATCAATGTTGATCAGCCATACAAAACCTTAATAAGAAATGTCACAGCCGATAAACAAAATTTAAATCCTGGTTTAAATGCAGAAAATAATTCTCCCGAAGTAAAACACAACAGTAATTCATTGCGCTTTGAATATGCTGCTCCTTTTTTTGAACAGGAGGATAAAACACAGTATCAAACATGGCTCGAAGGCTTTGAAAAAACATGGAGTGATTGGGGAAAAAATACTTATAAAGAATACACCAATCTTTCTGCAGGAAAATATACATTTCATGTAAGAGCAAAAAATGTTTACAATAAAATAAGCGGGGAATCAATTTATTCTTTCACCGTTTTGCCGCCGTGGTACAGTACATGGTGGGCTTATTTATTATATGCGATAATTGCAGCTTTCATTATTTATCTTTTAATAAGATCACGAACCAAAAAGTTAGAAGAAAAGCATCGTGAATTAGAAAAAATTATTCACCAGCGAACATCCGAATTAAGCGACCGCGTAAAGGAACTTGGGGTAATAAATAATGTGCAGGAAGGCTTGGTAAGTAAATTAGATATGCAAGCGATTTATGATTTGGTTGGCAATAAAATTCGCGATGCATTTGATGCGCAAGGTGTAATTATCGGAAGCTTTGATGAAGATGCAGACATTGAACATTTTAATTATGCTATTGAAAACGGTAAACGTTTTTATCTTGCTTCCCGCCCGCTTGATAAACTGAGAAAACAGCTTACTGAAACAAAACAAAAAATCGTAATTAATAATAAAGAAGAATCAATAAAATGGTTTGGAGGTAAAGCTGCGATTGAAGATTCCAAACCTGTAAAGTCCGCTGTATTTGTTCCTTTAATTATCGGCGATAAAGTAAAACGATATGTGAGTTTGCAAAACGTAGATAGAGAAAATGCTTTCAATGATGCTGATGTAAAATTATTAGAAACACTTGCTAATAGTATGAGTGTTGCGCTTGAAAATGCGCGATTGTTTGATGAGACTACAAGATTGCTGAAAGAAACTGAACAAAAAACCGCAGAGCTGGGTGTGATAAATAGTGTGCAGGATGGTTTGGTGAGAGAAATAGATACCCAGGGAATTTATGATTTGGTTGGTGATCGTTTGCGTGAATTATTTAGTGCACAAGGGGTAATTATTGCCAGCTTTGATATTGCAACAAAAACTGAACATTTTAATTATGTATTTGAGAACGGTGAAAAATTTGAACTGGCTTCAAGACCCATCAGCGACATGCGGCAACAGCTTATTGATAAGCGAAATGTAATTTATATTGAAACAGAAGAAGATGCTAAAACTAAATTTGGAATAACTGCTTTGGGCGATACGAAGATGCCCAAATCTCTTTTGTTTGTTCCATTGCTTTCAGGAAATGAAGTAAAAGGTTATGTTAGTCTTCAAAATATAGATACAGAACATGCATTTAGTAAATCTGATATTCGGTTATTAGAAACGCTGGCCAATAGTATGACAGTGGCTTTGCAGAATGCACGTTTATTTGATGAAACATCAGTACTGCTTGCAGAAACCAAACAAAGGGCAACTGAATTAAGTACTGTTAATAGTATAAGTAAAGCTATCGCTTCACAATTAGACCCTAATGATTTGATAAAGCTGGTTGGAGATAAGTTGAAAGAATTATTTAGAGCAAATATTTTTTACCTGGCATTACTTAATAAAAAAACTAACATCATTAATTTCCCTTATCAATCGGGTGATGAATTAACTCCTTTAAAATTGGGCGAAGGGCTTACTTCAAAAATTATTCTTACCAAAGAGCCATTGCTTATTAACAAAGATGTAAACGAGCAAACAGCACAGTTAGGTATAAAGCGTGTAGGTACTCCCGCTTCCTCTTATCTTGGAGTTCCTATACCTGTGGGTGATGAAATTATTGGCGTATTAAGTGTTCAAAGCACTGAGCATGAAAACATGTATAATGAAAATGATTTAAGAGTTTTATCAACCATTGCTTCATCTGTTGGCGTTGCTTTAAAAAATGCGCAGTTGTTTGAAGATGTGCAACAGGCAAAAATGGAAGCAGAACTTTCAAGCAAAACGGCTGCAAAAGCAAACGAAGCCAAGAGTGCGTTTTTATCAACTGTAAGTCATGAATTAAGAACACCGCTTACTTCTGTTTTAGGCTTTGCCAAAATAATTAAGAAGCGCCTGGAAGAAAAAATTTTTACAGCATTAGATCCTTCAGATACTAAGCTTAAAAAAACAACAGACCAGGTTTCCGAAAATTTGAACGTAGTTATTTCTGAAGGCGAGCGTTTAACGCATCTTATAAACGATGTGCTCGACCTTGCAAAAATTGAAGCGGGCAAAATGGAATGGAACCAGGAAAATGTATCGCTGGCTGAAGTAGTTGAAAGGGCTGTTGCAGCAACAACATCTTTATTTGAACAAAAAGATATTAAGCTTAAAAAAGATATTGATGAAAATATTCCGGACATTATTGGCGATACAGATAAGCTTATACAAGTTGTAATTAATCTTTTTTCAAATGCAGTAAAGTTTACAGATGAAGGTTCTGTTACGTGTAAATTATTTCAAAAAGATGGTGAGGCAATTGTAAGCATAACAGATACAGGAATTGGAATTGCAAAAGAAGATTATGGCGCCGTGTTCGAACAGTTTAAACAAGTGGGCGGCGATACATTAACTGATAAACCAAAAGGTACAGGTTTGGGTTTGCCGATTTGTAAAGAGATTGTCGAGCATCATGGCGGTCGTATTTGGGTTGAAAGCGAGCCAGGAAAAGGAAGCACATTTTCGTTCGCGCTGCCGCTAAATGTATCTGTACAAAAAAACAGGGAAACACCAATTCATTTAAACGAATTGATGAAACAACTGAAAGAGCAAATGGTTTTTTCAAAGCTAAAAATGAATGGAAAGAATGCAACCATTTTGGTAGTGGATGATGATGATTCTATACGCTCATTATTGCAGCAGGAATTAAGTGATGCCGGCTATTTGATAGAAGAAGCAAAAGATGGAAAGCTTGCACTGGAAAGCATTCGCAGAAACCGTCCTGACCTTATTATTCTTGATGTGATGATGCCTGAAATAAATGGCTTTGATGTAGCAGCAATTTTAAAGAATGACCCGCAAACAATGGATATACCCATTATCATTTTATCTATTGTACAAGATAAAGCAAGAGGCTTTAGAATTGGTGTTGACCGTTATCTCACAAAACCAATTGATACTGCAAAATTGTTTGAAGAAGTAGGCAATTTATTAGAGCAGGGTAAATCAAAGAAAAAAGTAATGGTGGTGGATGAAGACAGTTCTGCTGTGCGGTCACTTACCGAACTGTTGCAGGCAAAAGGCTATGTTGTTGTAGAATCAGACGGAAAAGAATTGGTTGAAAAAGCAATTTCATCGCAGCCTGATATTATTATTCTTAATTCTGTTTTGTCAGATAAAAATGAGATTGTTCAATCGTTGCGTTTTGAAAAAGGATTGGAGAATGTGTTGTTTTTAATTTATCAGTAAAAACATCAATTACAATATTAGACTGTAACTATTGTGAAGTTCTTAGAACGTCATTTCCGCAAAGGAGAAATCTCTTAGACGATTTGCCGCTCTAATTTCCGGAGAGGTCTCGTTCCTCCACATGACGTGGTGTGAAGCGAATTTTAGATAAACAGTACTATTAATTCAATAATAATTTTTGAACACAAAAAATAAAAACCAAAAAGCTTAATGGAACAAAAAATTTTAATTGTAGATGATGAACCGCATATAAGAATGCTGATTGAACAAACACTTGAAGAATTAGAAGATGATGGCGTAGAATTTTTAATGGCGGAAAATGGTGAAACTGCTCTTGATATTATTCAGCAGGAAAGTCCGCAACTGGTTTTTCTTGATGTGATGATGCCTAAAATGAATGGCATGGAAGTTTGCAGAAAAGTAAAAAAAGAATTGCAGTTGAATAATGTGTTTATTGTTTTGCTTACTGCAAAAGGGCAGGAATTAGACAGGCAAAAAGGGAGTGAAGTAGGCGCAGATATTTATATGACAAAGCCATTTGACCCTGAAGCAATTTTAAATAAGGCAAGAGAAGTATTGGGTTTGTAATAATTTTATCCGTATCATATTTTTTTATAAATGCCAAGGGTAACGCTTAAAAATATTCTGTCAAAAAAGAATCACACAGAAGCATTAGTGCTTTCATTAATTGATGAGATGAATGCACAGGTAACTATTACGGATGAAAAAAATATTTACTTGTGTGGCAACGTTGAAGCATCAGCACGATATGAATACCCGGTTAAACTGCAAGACGAAATTATCGGCTGGGTGAAAGGCGATGAAAAATCAGTTCATGTTGCTTCATTGCTTACACTACTTGTACAAAAAGAATTCGAAAGAAAAAACCTTGGCAATGAAGTACTCACGCTTTACCAGGAAGTAAACATGGTATTTAATTTTTCTGATAAGTTGGCGCAGGCAATTAA
>JAICKT010000075.1 GCA_025927795.1 Parafilimonas sp.
GGAATTGCTTTATATGGATTGGCTTATTTTATTGTGCATGATGTTATCATTCATCAACGATTTAAAATATTTACGCGCAGCAATAACAAGTATGTAAGAGCAATCCGGTGGGCACATAAAATGCATCACCGGCATATTAATAAAGAAGATGGCGAAAGTTTTGGAATGCTCTTCGTTGCAAAAAAATATTGGGAGAAAATTAGACGTGATGAGAGCTTAAAAAAATCATTCACAACTATGTCGCAGTAACTACACTTTTATTTTATTGCCAAAAAAAGAAACGCCTAAACCAAGCAGTGCAATTATTGCAAATGCAATTCGTAAACCTACTAACTGGGCAACAAAACCAATCATTGGCGGACCAATTAAAAATCCAACAAAACTTATTGTTGAAACTGCAGCGAGTGCTAATCCTGGTGACATTGTTTTAGATCTTCCCGCCATTGCATATACAATCGGCACAACACATGAAGCACCAAAACCAACTAACAAACATCCTGCGATTGCAGATGATAAGTAAGGGAATAATATAACTATTGATAAACCTGATGCAATTAAAATTCCGCTGAATTGTAAAATACGTTTTACTCCAAATTTTGTTATCAGCCGATCGCCCAAAAATCTTCCTGTTGCCATTGTACCTGCAAATGCTACATAGCCTAATGTTTTATATGCAGCGGGTGAATGAATTATTTTTTGAAAATAAACACCGCTCCAATCTGCCATTGTTCCTTCACAAATCATGCTGCAGAATGCGATAAGCCCAAGTAGCAGAACTGCTTTATCTGGTTTTACAAATATTGGTTGCGATGTTTTTTTATATCCTTCATCTGGCAAAGTATTGCGGTAAGAAATTATTACCATAATAATTGCGGCAAGGGCAATAATCATAAAATGTATAAACGGCGGAATGCTTTCCGCAACAAAAAAGTTTCCTACAGCAGCGCCGCAAAATCCTGCAAGACTCCATAAACCATGAAACGAAGCCATAATGGATCTACCATACAAAGATTCAACACCAACTGCCTGTGTGTTCATTGCTATGTTTATAAGGTTTGCCCACAAGCCAAAAAAGAACAACACAATAATCAATTGCCAAACAGTTGCAGCAAAACCAATCAAAATTAATGTAAGCGGAAAAAATATTGCGGCTGCAATAACCAATTGCCTGCTACCAAACTTTGACACAAGCCAGCCGGATAACGGCAAACTAATAACTTGTCCAACAGGTATTGCAAATAAAATTCCACCAAGCGCTGCTTCATTTAAATGCAAAGCGTTTTTAATATCAGGAATACGGCTTGCCCATGTAGCAACCACAAGACCTGCTATAAAAAAGAAAATGCTTACAGCAATCCTATGAATTCTTGTATTTGCAGATAGTGAAATGTTCATTGAAATCTATTAAGCAGCCTTAATTTTTATAACTTTAGAT
Organism: Parafilimonas sp.; assembly: GCA_025927795.1. Taxonomy (GTDB): domain Bacteria; phylum Bacteroidota; class Bacteroidia; order Chitinophagales; family Chitinophagaceae; genus Parafilimonas. The sequence goes on from JAICKT010000075.1 coordinate 1,436, forward strand.
CTGTCCTTTTTTAACTCCAACGCGTCGTTATCTTTTTTTTGACTTGCACTAATGTTTGCAGGTTTTTTTAAAAAATATTCCTGGCTCATTAAAGGCGAATTAAAAATAAAATCTGCGCTGGTTTTATTAAAGGCAGCGATGATATTGTTGCTTTTAATGCTCTCCATTAAAAATTCAAAATCTTTATGCTGTGTTTCGTTTGATGTGAAAAATATCAGAGCATCAATTTTTCCTTCTTCAATCATTTCAGCCAGCATTTTGTATCCGCCTAAAGGACCGCTTATTAATTTACATACGGGCTTATTTAATGTGCCTTCTAAAATATTTATTGCAGAACCCGTTGCAATTATCTCATGCTTCAATAATAAATCTCTATTAAAGTATGACCATTCAATTAGTTCTGAGTTTTTATTTTCACTTGCTATAAAAGCAATATTTTTTATTTTTTTCATTGTTCTGTTGTTCATCATAAATCTTTTTAATTTAAATCTTCATTTCTAAATCTTCTTTCACGTGATATTTTTTTGTTTTTATTACCACATGTAATTCGATATCCTTATTTCATAATGAACAAACAATCATCAAATTCGTATCCAATGTGTATTGCGTACACATTACAATACTTATTTCATAAAAAAGTAACCTTTAAAAAGATGGGGAAAGCTAATTGGTGTTAGTTTATTAATTGTAACTGGCTACTAACCATTGCAAATTTTTTAATTGTTAAGTTAATATCAGGTATTTAAAAAGAAGATGACAGTTTATCAGTTACTATTATTTTTTTCCCTGAAAAAATCCATATTGTGTAAGAATATTTTTTAAGATAGCAATGCGCATGTTTTTCATATCAATATTATGTGGTCCTTCAATTTGCAAAACAAAAAAATATGGATGAAGGTTTTCTTCTTCCCAGCCAACAACCCATCCGATTGAATTACCATTTTCTTTGTAGCCCCAACCTGTTTTATAACTGAGTTTATAATTCGCATTATTTTCCTGCAGCATTACATTTTTTACAACTTCCTGCACACGTTTTTGAAAAGGCAACTGATCAAAATATAATTTCTTTACAAGACCTAATTGTTCATCAGCAGTAATTTTAATATTATTATCAAGCCAGAAAGAATCAATATCATTTTTAATTATTGCACGTCCATACTTTGCAGCATAACCAAGACTATCTAACCAATGTTGCATGGTATCTTTTCCTATTCTTCTTGCTACTTCCTGGTAATATGGAACTGCAGAAACTTTAAAAGCTTCTTCCATTGTTAAGTCTTTATTCCAATCAGGGTTGGAACGCACAACGCCATCCCATTTAATTACCATTTTTTCATTTGTAATTACTCCGGTTTGTAAACCAATCAACGAGTTTACAATTTTAAATGTTGATGCAGGCAGGTAAGCGCTGTCTGCAAACCTGTGCAGGTTATAAATTTTAAATTGAGCATGACCGTTATCATACATACCGAATGTTCCTGTAACATGATATTCATCAAAATATTTTTTTAAGCTATCATCTGTTTTAATGTTGTTTGATGTGCAGGAAGTGAACAGAACATAAGAAATAAGAAATAAGAAGTAAGAAATGAGAGAATATTTTTTATTCATCGAACCGTGTTTGCTTGTTTAATTATAAATGTTACGCGCAAAGTTGCATATAAAATAAACAGTATTAAAAAACATGAAATAAAAAAGCTGCATTGCTGCAGCCTTTTCAGAAGGGCATGGTGGCGTTTGTAATAAATTTTATATAAAAGACAACTTATTTAATAACTAATGGCAAACCATATCTATTTGTATTTATTTTTTCTTTAAACAATAAAGATTTTGAGGAAAGAAGATTAGATAAAGCATTATCACAAGTAGATGAAGATGTTCTTGTAAAAACACCATAATCTTCTCCTGTAACAAGGTCGCTAAAATCAATATTTATTGCATTTGCAAATCCCTTATTATTATAATTAATTGTAGAGAATGCTAAAAGTCCATCCCCTGCAGCATCTTGAAGCCATTGATAATTGACAGCGTTGTTCATACTAAACATATTCCATAAAAAAGGAAATCCGTCATATCCTGAGTGAAAGAATAAAAATTTTGTCCATAAACTTCCTGATGTGAAATTGGCTTTTGCATCATATTTTAGAGATAAAAACTCTGTATAACCCGGAATGAAAACAGTACCTCCATTATGTGATGCAATATCGATCTTTGTTACATTGCCTCGTAAATTATAAGCGTAATGTTCAATATAATTATATTGGGGAGACAAAATATTTGTACCGATTCTTGCAATCATTTCGCCTATTGTGTTATATTTAAAGCTATCAATTGCAATTAATCCTCCAAAAGAGGGATAATAATAGTTAAATGCAATCATAATTGATAAGTTAGAAAAGCAATCCGATGCCTGACAAATTGCTTGAGGAAAAATTAAACCAATACTGGTATAAGCCTCTGGACGAATTAAAACCAAGTATTCAATTTATTGCATCGTATAAAGAAAAATGGCAAACGCTTGTGCTGCTGTTTGAACAAATCTCCGCACAAAATGCTGTGTTCATTTTTATATACAACACGATAATAAAACGTTTTATTTATGTAGTTGATAAAAGGAATATTATAGGACATAATGCTGAACTGTACCTCGCAGAAAATGGTTATGAATTTTCAATGTCCAACGCACATCCCGATTACCTGCAGTCCACGCTCTTATTGCAGCAGGAAGCATTCAACTATTTAAATGAGCATCTTCATCAAGCCGATAAAATAGTTATGAACTTGGAAAGCTTTTATAAAAAAATAGCGGAGAATATATTCATTGTTTACAACAGACCTTATGTTTAGAAACTGATAATAGAGGTGCACCGGTACTTTTTTTGGGGTATGTGCATGATGTTTCTTACATTAAAAGAGTCAGAACAGCAAATCTTGTTTTGACAACTCCAAATGAAATAAAACGATGGAATTTTAACTTTGATAAAAATACAGTTGAACCTGTTCAGCCTTTATCAAAACAAGAGAAAAAAATTTTATCGCTTTTAGCAGAAGGAAAAAGCAGTAAAGAAATAGCAAATGAATTATTTGTAAGCCCGCATACAATTGATACGCACCGCAGGCATTTGCTTGAGAAAACAAATTGCATTGATACAACAGGGATGATTACGTATTGTAAGCTGGTTGGATTATTATAACAACACTAAGCTATGGAACGATATGTCTGCTAATACTATTCATGAATTGATAAAAGTACATTGGAATAAAAGTTGGAATAATCTAAGGAACAGCATTAATAGTCTTGGCTCTACCAAAGATAATTGGCAAACACTCATACCGCTATTCGAACAAATTTCTTCTCAAAACGCAGTATTCTAATGATTTGGAACCTAATGACCAACCGCATTGTTTATACGGTCGACAAAAGAAGTGTTTGTGGTTATGATGCTTCAATGTATCTCGCAGATACTGGTATGAACTTTTCGGTGGCTAATATACATCCTGAATCGCTCTATTCTGTAGTTAAAATGAACGAGCAGGGAATTAAATTTCTCACCGCAGAAAATAAAGAAAGAGATAAAACCACTGTAAATCTTGAAGGTTTATATAAAAAAAATACCGGCCAATATTTTCATTTTTTACAGCAATCATTATGTATGCAATTTGATAGTGAAGGAAATCCTTTCCTTTTTTTAAGTTATATACATGATGTTACTTACATTAAAAAAAACAGAACAGCCAATCTTGTTCTAACAACTCCAAATAGAATAAAATGGTGGAATTTTAATTTCGAAAAAAATTACCTTGAACTTGTTCAGCCTTTATCAAAGCAAGAACAAAAAATATTATCACTTTTAGCTGAAGGAAAAAGCAGTAAAGAAATAGCAAGCGAATTATTTGTTAGTCGTCATACAATTGATACGCACCGAAGGCATTTGCTTGAAAAAACAAATTGCATTGATACAACAGGAATGATTACATATTGTAAACTGGTGGGATTGCTGTGAATATATTTTTAGATGCGATTATTGCTGCGGCTTATCTATACTTTTACTTTCATCTTTCACATTTGTATTTGCTGCGGCAACAACTTCGCAAGTCCATTCTCCAGCAGTATTCTTATAGCATGAAAAAGCTCTTTCTCTTTTTAGCAATACAATGCGACGATTGTAATCTGTGCAGGTTGTAAACGTTGCTCTTACAGGATAAATAGTTTTACCCTGTGCATCATTCGGATCTTCATAAACGCGATAAGGATGCGGCTGACCGATGGTGAAATTTTGAAAACTAACCGTTACTCTTCCATCTTCGCCCGGTTGCGGTTCTCTCTCAAAGTCTGTTCTAACAGCACCTCTGAATGATTGTTCTAAAGCATTTTTCCCTTTTGAATCAGGGTCTGAAGCAAAGCATGCAACTGTTGTATTTTGTTGCTGCACAGTTGGATTGGTTTGTGTTTTATTTTGATGTGTTTGCGGTTGAACATCGGCGTTCGCATTTGCAGTTTTATTCTCTGCTTTAAGCGGTTTAACCCAATCTTCATTTACTAAAAAAGATTCCGGCGAACTGCCTTTTGTTTGCGGATCGCATGTAACAGAATAAGAATACTTGCCACCATAACTATGCACTTCTGTAACTGTGGCTGCCCGCCAGTATTTTTCGTCTTTTAAGCTAAAAGGCGACACCCATACACGGTTTCCTTTTTTAAACGTTTGCTTTTGTGTTTGTGCAGAACTATTAAATGTGAATGCTGAAAAAATAGTAATAAAAAAAAGGAATGACAGCAATGGGTAATAGTGTTTCGATTTCATTTTTTATTTTAATGTTTTGGTTTATGGAAAGTACTGATTAAAATTTTCGTTGATTTAAGAAATCGTTGTTAGTTGATTTCAAATATAATAAGAATTAAAAAACATTGCTGTATTGAAACAGTATTGCATGTCTGTCATGAAAGAAAAAAATTTGAATCAGAAAAGAAGTTGTGCAGAAAAAAATAATCACTTTATCACACTTAACTCTTTTCCTATTTTGCTAAAAGCTTCAACCGCTTTATCAATATGATGCGTTTCATGCGCAGCGCTTAATTGCACACGAATACGTGCCTGGCCTTTTGGTACAACAGGATAAAAAAATCCAATCACATAAATTCCTTCATCTAACAATTTTGCAGCGAAGTTTTGCGCAATAACTGCATCATATAACATTATTGGTACAATAGGATGTTCGCCAGGTTTAATGTCGAACCCGGCTTCAGTAATTTTTGTTCTGAAATATTTTGTGTTGCGTTCAAGCTTGTCACGCAATTCAGTTGTTTCGGTAAGCATATCAAACACAGCAATGGATGCACCAACAATTGAAGGCGCCAATGTATTTGAAAAAAGATATGGTCTTGAGCGCTGACGAAGCATTTCAATTATTTCTTTTCTGCCGCTTGTAAATCCACCGTTTGCACCGCCAAGTGCTTTACCTAAAGTGCCTGTAATAATATCCACTTTTCCCATCACATTTTTATATTCATGCGTGCCTCTTCCTGTTTTACCAAGAAAACCTGTTGAATGACTATCATCAATCATAACAATTGCATCATATTTGTCTGCGAGTTCACAAATAATATCTAATTGCGCAATCGTTCCATCCATACTAAAAGAACCATCCGTAACAATTATGCGACTGCGTAAATGTGCTGCATCAATTAATTTTTTTTCAAGGTCTTCCATATTATTGTGCTCGTAGCGATAACGTTGCGCCTTGCACAATCGCACACCATCAATTACAGATGCATGATTTAAAGCATCGCTTACTATTGCATCCTGTTCATTAAACAACGGTTCAAATACACCGCCGTTTGCGTCAAAACAAGCACAGTATAAAATAGTATCTTCAGTTCCTAAAAAATTCGCAATCTTTTGTTCCAGTTCTTTATGAATATCCTGCGTTCCGCAGATAAACCGCACACTGCTTAAGCCGTAACCATGCGTTTCAATTGCTCTATGTGCAGCTTCAATAACTTTTTGATGCGATGAAAGCCCGAGATAATTATTTGCGCAAAAATTTAAAACTGTTTTTCCGTTAACTGTAATTTCTGCGCCCTGCGGACTCGTAATAATGCGTTCTTTTTTTAATAAACCTGCAGTTTCTATTTCCTGTAATTCGGTATAAATGCGTTCAACAAATTTTTCGTTCATGGCAATAACTGTTTAATACAAACCTAATACAATAGCAACAACTGAAATAAAATCAGCCACATTAAAAAATATTTTGTTTAAGAATTTTTAACACCGAAAGTTTTAATGCACATAGTTTTACGATTATATTCGTAATCTAAAACCTTCTGCCATCCGCTATTTAAGAAACATATCATTGGTTATTGCATTTGCATGCGTTGTTACAACTATTGTTGTATTTGCATCACCGAAAACACAAACTATAAAAACTACAGCGCCTGTTAATGGCGGCGGTTGTTCAGACAAAAAACATCAGATGGAACAGGCTAAGAAAGACTATATATTAAGAAGGTTTATATCGTATCAGCCCTCACCTAAATTTTAATCAGTTTTTTTAGGAGGTAAAGCAAAAGCAATTGCCTCATGTTCAAAATGCCCTTTGTGAGAAGAGTCGCAAAAAGGTTTATTTTTCGATAATCCGCAGCGGCAAATTGAAACAATTGTTCTTCCACCCAAATCATATACATTTCCGTTCATATCTACAATTTCAAAATCGCCTTCTATTTTTAAAGAACCATTGCTTTTTACAGTAATTTTTGTTGAAGCCATTATAATAATTTGTTTGAATTAATCTGAGCTTTTTAATCCCTGAATTAAAACATGTGCTTTACCTTCAGGCGAACATGGTTTGCCAAATTCATAAAGCCTTTGTTTTTTATTATTGATTGTTTTATAAAAATCATCAAGATATCCTGTTGCTTGTTTTATATATCTTGGTGTAAGTAAACTGCAATTGGTATAGGTTTTATATATGTCATCTTTTTTCTTGTTATACAAATTTATTACGTCATCAAAATCGGTATACGGCAAACAATAACCGCGATACAATCTTTCTTTCACAGAATTAAGATCAAGCTCGGGAGGCGGTACAGCGTAAGGCGCATCCACAATTCCGGAATAATCAAAATCGTAGGGCACTGTGTAAGGCACTTTTGTTGAGTCGGGCGAAATCAATCTTATATTATGCAGGTATGCAATAGACCAATCAGTATTTCCAATCATGTATTCAAACACAGTCATTTTTAAATATTCTTCATGATTTGTTGCCTGCGGCTCTACCATTTTTCTTTTTATAATTATAGCACCATTACGTTGCGCCATTGCATTTTCATCTTCTAGTAAAATACCATAGTGCGTTTCTGTTTTTAGTTTTGATGAAGAATCAACATAATCAACTCTTACTAATCTTGCACGAAAACTTTTTTCTGTAATGAGATTATACAATTTATATACAACCCACTCACGAATTACATAATCATCGTTTATACATTGCGTAACCAGTTTTAAGTTTTTTTTGTTCATGAATAATCCGGCAGAATCATCATAATGTTTTGGAAAATTTAAAAGCAGCGGCGGAAAAGAACAATTACTTTTATCTTTTCTAAAATTTCCTCTCACTTTTATTTTAACAGGTATTGAAATTTCGGCGCTGTCATCATTTTTATAACGCAATAAAGCAGCGTGATAAGAAGTTGTTTTACCTCTGTCTTTTTGCACAGCGCGAAAATTTGCATATAACTTTAAAGGCAACACATTATCCTTTGTAAATAATGTACTGGTTAATTTATTTTCTTGTGCTGATGTGTTTGAATAAAATGTTATCAGCAATAAAAAACTTATTAAAAAACGGTTTACCTGTTTCAAGAGAAATATTTTCGGTAGAAAATTAATATGTTAAATGTAATAAATGAGGAAATTTTATACTCATTTTTATTTACCCCTCTCAAATATGATTTTCTTACGTTATTATATCCTTTGATTTAGTGTTTCTGGCATGATATTTTTAAAGATATAGCTGTTAACATTATTAATCATCTTTAAAACTTAATATTATGTTACGCTGGACGTTAATTTTTTTAGTAGTTGCAATCATTGCTGCAATATTTGGTTTCGGTGGAATAGCAGCCGGAGCAGCTGGTATAGCTAAGTTCCTCTTTTTTGTATTTGTTATATTGTTTATTCTTTCATTAATTTTTGGCAGAAGAGGTGGCTCAGTAGTAAACTACGATATTTAGCTTGATTGAATCATGTACTAAAGCGCAAACAATTTTGTTTGCGCTTTTTTATTTCCGGTAATTGAAGCAGCATCAGGTAGCCAAAACTTATTTTTGCAAAAAAATTTAAATGAGTTTTATCGAAGAGCTGCGCTGGCGCGGAATGATTCAGGATATAATGCCAGGCACTGAAGAGCAATTAAATAATGAAATTACTTCGGGTTATATTGGTTTTGATCCAACGGCAGATAGTTTGCATATTGGCAGCCTTGTTCCCATTTTATTATTGGTGCATTTGCAGAAAGCAGGACATAAACCCTATGCATTAGTCGGTGGTGCAACAGGCATGATTGGCGATCCCAGCGGTAAAAATGAGGAACGTAATTTATTAAGTGAAGAAATTTTGCAACGTAACCAGGCAGGTGTAAAAAAGCAACTTGAAAAGTTTTTAGATTTTGATGAAAGCAAACCAAATGCGGCAGTAATGGTAAACAATTATGATTGGTTTAAAGAAATGCTTTTTCTTGATTTTATACGCGATGCGGGCAAGCACATTACTGTAAATTATATGATGGCAAAAGATAGTGTGAAGAAAAGAATTGAAGGCGAGAACGGCATCAGTTTTACAGAGTTTTCATATCAACTTATACAGGGTTATGATTTTTATTGGTTGTATAAAAAATATAATTGCAAGCTGCAGATGGGCGGCAGCGATCAATGGGGAAATATAACAACTGGTGCAGAACTTATTCGGCGTAAAACAGGTGGCGAAGCATTTGCATTTACCTGTCCTTTGCTTACAAAAACGGATGGCAGCAAATTTGGTAAAACAGAAAAAGGAAATATCTGGCTTGATGCAGAAAAAACGTCGCCTTATCAATTTTATCAATTCTGGTTAAATGCGGCTGATGAAGACGCAAAAGGATGGATAAAGATTTTTACTTTTTTATCTAAAGACGAAATTGATGATTTAATAAAACAGCACGATAAAAATGCCTCATCACGTTTATTACAAAAAACGCTTGCAAAAGAAATAACATTATTTGTGCATGGTGATTATGGATTAAGCCAAGCACTTGAAACAACAGAAAAATTATTTTCAAATCAAAATGCTGATGCAGAGAGTTTGAGTGAAGAAGATTTGGAAAGCATGGAAGGTGTTGTAAAAATTAATTATGATTTATCTAAATTAAATAACAGCGTTGATGTGATTTCTTTTCTTGCAGAAACTAATATTTTTCCCAGTAAAGGTGAAGCAAGAAAGATGATTCAAAATGGTGGCGTAAGCATCAACAGAAAAAAAATTACCGGTTTTGATTTTTTTATTTCGGCAAATTTATTGTTACATAATAAATATCTTTTGATACAGAAAGGAAAAAAGAATTATTACTTGGTGAAATTGCACTGATGAAAACGCTGTATTGCATAACAGGTCTTGGCGCGGATGAAAAAGTTTTTAAATATCTGGATTTATCTTTTGTAAACCCTGTTTTTATAGACTGGCTTACTCCTCTTGCAAACGAAACATTGCAGAGTTATGCAACACGCATAAAAGAGAAATATATTCACGAATTAAATCCTTTAATCTTTGGTTTATCGCTTGGCGGCATGATTGCCGTTGAGATTGCAAAATCTATTCCTTCAGCTAAAGTGATAATTATTTCAAGTGCTAAAACAAAAAACGAAATCCCTTTTTACTGGAAAGCTTTTAAATACATGCCGGTATATAAAATTTTGCCTGAATGGTCAGTAAAACAAAATTTACTCGTGAGAAATTATTTTGTCGGCGCAAAAAATCATGCTGCAAAATATTATATAAAACATGTTGCAAAGCATAGTGATATAAAATTTTACAGGTGGGCAATTGAACATATTATTACCTGGGAAAATGAAACAGTGCCATCAAACATCATACATATCCATGGAACAAATGATAAGCTGTTGCCTTATAAATTTTTGAAAGCAGATATACCGGTTAACAATGGCGGGCATTTAATGGTAATAGAAAATGCCGAAGAAATTTCGGCGTTGATAAAAAATATTATTGTTAATTGAGATGGGCTAATCGTGATTATTGGAAAACAATTTTCGCAAAGCATTTATTAACACTGCTAAACCAAAAAAACCTAAGAAGGCAAAACCATATATGCTTATTGCGAAAGGCATATTTAAAATTACGAAACGAAGCTCATCGAAATAGAAAAAATAAAAAATTAAAATGTTAAACAAGCAGGTTTTCTATTGTATTAAAACCTTCTGACGGAGACAACCCCTCCCACATTATTTTATAAATGACATCTGCAATAGGTATAGAAACTTTTAAATCTTCATTTGTTTTGTGCACGCATTTGCTTGCATTATACCCTTCGGCAATCATACCTAATTCAAGCTGTGCCGCTTTTACCGAATAGCCTTTACCAATCATATTACCTAACATACGGTTGCGGCTATACAAAGAATAACAAGTAACCAATAAATCTCCCAAATAAACAGATGAGGCGTAATTAATATCTGCATCGGAAGCTTCATGTTTTACTTCACGTACAAAACGCACCATTTCGTTTGCAGCATTAGCAATATAAACGCTTAAAAAATTATCGCCGTATTCAAGCCCGTGTGCAATGCCTGCACCCAACGCATAAATATTTTTAAGAATAGCAGCATACTGTACGCCAATTACATCAGGATTTATGCGTGTTGAGATAAATTCTGTTTTAAAATTATCTGCAATTTGTTTAGCCGTATTTGTATCAAGCCCGGAAAAAGTTAAATAAGAAAGTTTTTCTGCCGCAACTTCTTCCGCGTGAGACGGACCTAACAGTGTAAAATAATTTTTCAGATCTAAGTCGAAATTCTCTTCGAGGTATTCGTGCAGCAGTTGATTTTTTTCGGGAAGAATTCCTTTAACTGCAGAAACTATTTTTTTATTTTTAAATGCATCTTTATTTAAAGCACTTAAAGCATTATGTATATATGCAGATGGAATTACCATCAGTAAAACATCGCTTTGTTCAATCACAAAATTTATATTATTACTCGGTTGTAAATACGAAGCGTTAAAATAAGCACTGCTTAAATAATGAGGGTTGTGTCTTCGTTGCACAATATGATTAATTGTGTCTTCATTACGTATCCACCAATTAATATTTTTTCCGCTATCGGTTAAAATTTTTGCAAGTGCTGTTGCCCAACTTCCGCTGCCAAGAATTCCAAACTGCATACTATAATTATTATGCAAAGTTATTTGTTGAAATTTTATTTATTCGCATAAAACCTGACAGGTTTAATTGCTGCTTACAGTATTTAGTTGTAACGGAAACCTGTCAGGTTGTTAACTCTATTATTCTCTCAGCAATTTTGTGCCCACCGCACAATCAAGACATTTTTTAAAATTGCAATAATTATTTTTTAAATGAATCAGCGACTGGCTGTCGAATGCATTTTTGTTTTCAACTTTATATAACTTCCATTGTCGTGTAATCGTATTTTGTTCAGGCTGTAATTGCATAAGCCAGTTTACAGCTTTGTCTTTCCATACATGTTCATTTCTAACTAAGCCATAAGCAAAAAGCACAGGTATAATTGCATTAATAATTATATGCTGAATAAAAGATTTACCTAATTGTTTTAGATGATATGCAGTTTCTTCTGTTAGTGTGTAATGATAATTCCAGAAATCATTTGCAGTAACATCAAACCATTGAAATATTTCGTTTGCATGTTTAGCAGTTTTAATTTTTGAAAAAAGATGCGATGATTGATGAATAAGTATTGCGAGTTGCGCCAGCCTTAACGTAGGAAAATTATTTGGCCGCATTCTTAAAAAATCCGGGCTCCTGTTTATAGGTTGTAATGCATATTTATTAGCAAGAAACTTATATTCTTTTTGCAACATTACTGCATAAGCGTTTTCAAATGTAGAATTGAGCAAATTAGCCTGCCCAAGCAATAAAGCTTCTAATTGGTTTATTTGATTTTTATGTTTTGATAAAACATTTAGAGAAAGCGATTTTGCAATTTCTTCAAAAGCATCAGCGTTTACTTTCATACCAAAACTACGTGCAAGTGTTTGCCAGAAAACTTCTTCCCAATGATTATTTACCTGTTGAAGATTATATATAATAGATTCTGATTTTTTTTCAAGACGCTCAATTATTAACCGCTCTTTCCATGCAAGCCAGGCCACTTCGTTTAAAACAGGCAAAGCAAAAGAGCATGGAATAAAATCAGTTGCATTCATTAATCGCTCAAACTTTTGCAAAGTAATTTTTGGAACTAAAGATTGCAGTTCAAGCGTAGTAATGTTATTTTCATTCAC
>JAICKT010000062.1 GCA_025927795.1 Parafilimonas sp.
AATATCGCGAATTGCAAAAGCTTGGAAACTTCGATACGAAAACATCGAGCTGGGTAAAAACGCCTGCTGATATTAGAAAACTTGGCGGAGCAGTCTTTTGTGATCGTCGCTATAACACTGTCTTCTTGTATCATAATGGTGCAGACTCTTATTATGCTGCCAGAGGTTTTCGTGGTTCGTTAAGAGTATGAATTAGTTTGATAATTATTACGATGATTTACATTACACAATTAATTTACATTAAGGCAGGGCAGGAGAAAGTCTTTCATCAATTTGAAGACGTTGCCATACCAATAATTTCAAAATATAACGCACGGCTTTTACTGCGCGTAAGACCCAATAAGAATTCTTTTATTGATTGTAGTATTGATAAGCCTTACGAAATACATCTTGTTGAATTTGATAGTGAGCAGGATTTTAAAAACTTTATGCAGGATGAAGAACGAAAAAAGTTTTTACATTTAAAAGAACAATCTATAAAGGCTTCTATATTAATCCAGGGAACGAAATTATAATGAATTGAAAACTCACAATAGCTTTCGTACAAATAAGTCAATCTCAATTTCATTTTCATCATTACTTAAGCTTCGCTATTTTTTTTAACTGGCTTCCTTCCGTGGTAAGATTATTATCAACAATACGATTATTATATTGCTGAATAAATGCCTTCAAATGAGCAGTAATAGCTTTCGCTGTATCAGGTAATGTATTTAATAAATTGTGTTGCTGCGTAAAATCTTGCTTGTAATTATATAGCGCTGCAGCTTTATCGTTGTTATATAAAAGCAGGTAATCGTTCCGGAAATAATTGTAATTATTATTAAGATAATTTATAGCGTAAGGCGTTTTATCTTCTTTAAAAACATCTCTGCCAAAAGCAATGTAAGGTTTGTTATAATGCAGATAGCCTAAAACAGTTGGCATAATATCTATTTGATTAATCATTTCCTGTTTAAAAAAAGACCAATTTTCTTCAGGCTTATAAAAGAAAATGGGAATAGATGAAGTGCCGGCAACTGAATGGTATTTGCTGTATTGAGATTGAAACGCAGCATGGTCTGCAGTGAAAACAAACAACGTATTCTTAAACCACGGCATCTTTGATGCTGACTGGAAAAAACGGCGAATAGCATAATCAGAATATTGTATAGTGCGCTGCTGAGGTAACGGTCCGCCCTTAAAAACGCTGTCATATTTTTTGGGTAATGTAAAAGGATCGTGTGATGAAACAGTAAACACTGTTGTAAGAAATGGCTGATGAAAAGTGTTCATTTTATTTGCAAAGAATTGCAGAAACGGTTCATCCCAAATACCCCAGATGCCATCATAATCTTTATCGTTGTTGTATTCTATTTTACCAAAATAATCATCAAAGCCTGTAGTTTTAGAAAACGCTAAAAAACCCATTGAGCCATCAGCAGCGCCATGAAAAAATGCAGAATAATAACCTTTATCTTTTAGCAAAGAAGCAAGGCTGTTTACTTTATCGCCGGAATATTGCGATAGTATATAAGGCACCTGCAGCGACGGAATACTGCAAAGCACAGAAGGCATTGCTTCAATAGATTTATGTCCGTTCGCAAATGAATATTGATAAGCACGGCTCTTTGCAATCAGCGAATCAAGAAATGGTGTATAACTTTTATAATCGCTGCCTAAATCTTTATTGTAAGCGCCTATAAATTCTTTTGAAAAACTTTCCAAAATAAAAATCACAACGTTGTCAGGCTTAAACGCTGCAGTATCATTTGGCACATGCAAAGGTGTAAATACTTGGTTCAGCGCTTCATCAGAAGAATAATAATTTACTTTTTTTATAACCTCTGTTCTTGAAGTACGAATAAGCGCGAAAGGTGTGTTGAGCACAATGGCAGCATACTGCGGTTTTACACTATATTCCGGCGCATTGCTTAATGTTATTGGGCGTGTACTATGCTTAAAGCCGCCTCTTACTCCACCTACAAAAAGTATAACAATAACAGGTATAAGTATTATGCTTGTTATATAATGTATCCATGGGTTTTTTATTTGCGGACCTTTATAATCAATTTTTTCATACGACTTTTTAAGACACCATACCAGCACAATAAAAAGTAATACAAGATACCAGTAGGTAATAAAAAAATGGAAGAAAAGGCTTACCATATTTTGCTCATGTTTAAACTGAGAAAAGATAGTAAGCGTTGTTCTGGCAAGTGTTACACGGTAATAAATAAAATCAATAACATTTGTTGCAATCGCAACAGAATTTACTATAATGAAAACCCATTTTAATGTTTTTTTATATGCAGCTTTATATCGATAGGGATGAGGAATAATTATCATTAATATAAAAAGAATATTACTGTACAATACGCCGGGCAAATCAAATACTAAACCGCCTGCAAGTAAACGCAAAAAAATACTGCCGTCTATTCCCGGGAAATAAGAAGTATTAAAAAGATAAAAACCTATTCGGCAAAGCGTATAAAAAAACATTGCCAAAAGCAGGTATAATAATAAGGCTATATAAATATTTTTTTGCCAATGGATATGTTTCGTTTTTGCTGATGCATTCATAATTTACCACGTGTTGTCAAGAATAATGTAGTTTGATATTATATATAATTTTTCAAACGCACGAAAGATATAGACGAAAGCTAAAGAATTAAAAACATTTATGCATAAATAAGCCTTATGTTATGGACGTATAAGTTCAAAACAATCTTTTAAGATTTCAATTTTAAATTCATCAGCAGTTTTACAAGGATCTCCATCTATATGTAAAGGTGCATTATTTAAATTCCTGATTGTAAGCGCAGCAATTTGAAAATAGAAAATAGCTTTCCCTGAGTTTTCCTTAGTAAGATATTGCAGCTTATTGTTGCCGCGAATTTGTTTTAATACAGCAAACGCCAACTTTACCTTGTGCATTTTTTGCACAATTACAATATCAAGCAAACCATCATTCAGCTTGGCTTTTGGTGCAATGGTTACATTATTTCCAAACTGGTTACTGTTTGCAATACTTATAAAATATGCATCAGTAAAAAAAGAATAATTGTCTGTTATAATTTCAAACCGATAAGTTTTTGCTTTAAAAAAATGCAACACACTTTGTTGTATGTAAGTTCTTAATCCGCGCTTTGGAAGTTCTGCAAATTTATGTGCAACAGTTGCATCAAAGCCAAGACCGCTTAGCACGCAGGCATAATAATTATTGATTAAAAATGCATCTGTTTTTTTTGATTCATGATTAAAAATCATTTGCAGTGCACGGTTTGTATTTTTAGGTATTCCGGCTGTATAAGCAAGTCCGTTGCCACTGCCTGCGGGTATAATACCAAATCTTACATTGCTGTTACGTAATGCGCCTGTAACCTGGTTCACCGTTCCATCACCACCAACAATAATAATATCTGTAATTTTTTCTTGTTTAATTTTTCTTTTCAGTATTTCATAATCGCCTTTTTGGTTAGCGATAAGGAATTCAAAGTGCAGATTTTTTTCTTTGGTTGCTGTCTCTATCTTTTTAAGCAGTGCATCTTTTCTTTTTGTGCCTGATATTGGGTTAAAAACATAAATTATTTTCCGGCTTAACATTTCATTCATACAAAAGATGCATTGTTTATTAACAGCAGCAAATTAACGATGGTCTAAATAAAATCAAATTATTTAACGTACTTAAAGTAAAGTGTGTTACTGCAACTATCGCTTTTATTCAGGATTGAAAAAATATTTCTTATAATAATTTTTTAGCTTGCTTTCTTTTCATGCTTGTCTCTTAAAAAATCCTTTGAAGGTTTAACAGTTCAATAATACAATACTATGTGAATGATATCAGAATCGCAAACACAAAATTTAAAAATGACAGACTCAATAAAGCGCAGAGATTTTATAAAAACGGCTTCTGTTTTTGGTGCTTCCATTGCAATGGCGCACCCTGCTTCTGCAAATATTTTTATAACCGGAAATGATGAAGATGATATTAAAAATAATTTTTTCACTGCATCATTTAATAAAAAAAATGGAACAATTAACATACATAGAAATAACGGCAGCGCTTTAATAACCGGCGGAACAATATCTGCAAATACCGGTAACGGCAAACACTCTATTGCGTCTGACAAGTATAGACACAGAGTTAGTGCTGCTGCCTTCAACGATCAATCAGGCAGCGGCAAACAATTAATTATTTTTTCAAAAAACAGTGAACATAAATTAGATTTTGAAATTCATTTGTTGTTATACGATAATACGGAAGCTATTTCTATTGAAGCAATTTGTAAAAATGTTTCTCAACAGGATATTTTAATTAACAGCCTTGAACCCATTCGTGTTATTAAATCTGAAGGCGGAATGCTAAGCATACCCGGTGTTTCAAAATGTATTACAAACGGTGCCATGTATTACAATGCAGGTATCATACATGAATTTGGTACGGATTATAAAATAGAGAATGATATAATTGGAGTCAGCCTTGTTAATCATTCAATCGCATCGCCAAATGAAACAGTAAATAGCTGGTGGAATGCAGGTTTATTCAGCGGTTATAATAAAGAAAGTTTTGTGCTTGGATATTTAGAAAATAAATCCGGCTTAGGGCAATTGCTTATTTCCAAAACTGCAGCGGATGAAATTTCATTTTTGGCAGAGTCAGTTTACGATCCTGAAACAATTTTGCGTCCCGGCAAAACGATAAGCTCTGATCGCTTTATGATAAATATTGCAGGCGATCCTTATTCAGCTTTGGAAAATTATGCGCAGGCTTCCGGCACATTACAAAGAGCACGTACATCTTCAATAATTAATGGCTGGTGCAGTTGGTTTTATACTTTATCGAAGGTTACGGAAGCTGAGGTAATAACAAATACGGAGTTTGCATCAAAACATTTAAAACAATTTGGACTTGAGTATATACAAATTGATGAAGGTTATCAAAAATGGCATGGCGACTGGGAAGGCAATGAACGTTTTCCGCATGGTATGAAATGGCTAGCTGATAAAATTAAAAGCTATGGTTTTAAAGCAGGGCTTTGGATTTCTCCTTATGTTATTTCAGAGCCCACAGAGCTGTTTCAAAAACATCCTGATTGGTTATTGAAACATGCAGATGGCAGTTTGCAGCGTGTTGGAAACTGGGCTGATGAAAATTCGGAAGAAGCGCTGAATGAAAATCCAAAAAGATATTGTTTGGATATAACGCATCCCGAAGCAGCACAATGGTTGTATGATCTGATTAATACAATTGTGCACACATGGGGTTATGAAATGATTAAAATTGATTTTGTTGCCTGGTCTATTTTAGCTGCACAAAAATATTATGATGGCACCGTTTCATCTGCACAGGTTTATCGTAAAGGCATGGAAATTATGCGCAACGCCGCGGGAGATAAATGTCATATACTTGATTGCGGACCCGCTGCAACAACAACAGGTTTAATTAATAGTATGCGTATAGAAGCAGATGTGAATTACGGTTTTTCAGAAGCTGCGTGGGAAACATATTTCACTCATCCCGCATGCAGCGCAACGGCAATGGCAAAGCGATATTATTTTCATAAAAGAACACGTATAAACGATGCCGATCATATTTGCATGAGTCTTCTCAGCAACCAGCAGTCAGAAGCTGCTGCAACGCTTATTGCACTTAGTGGTGGTAATATGATCTCTGGTGACAGGCTTATAGAGTTAGATGAATACAAACTTGAAATATTAAAAAAAATTACGCCATCTTTTGGAGAAGCTGCTATTCCGGTTGATCTTTTTGATAATAATATACAATCAGTCTTCGCCTTAAAAATTAAAAAAAAGTTTGGCGAATGGACTGTAGTTGGTTTTTTCAATTCAAGTACAACAGAAACAATTGAAAAAATTTTTTTGTTAGAACGGTTATGGTTAAATACAAACAAAACTTATTTGGCGTTTGATTTCTGGAAGCAGAAATTTATTGGTGAAATTTCAAAAGAAATTAAAGTTACGCTTCAACCCGGAAGTGTTACCTTATTAACATTGCATGAGAAGCAAGGCAAACCTCAATTCATTTCAACAGACCGGCACGTTTTACAAGGCGTGATAGAAATAGAGAATGCAGAGTGGAATGAAAATTCAAAAACATTTTCCGGCATATCAAACGGACCTTTAAGTTCTTCGCATAATGTTTATGTACATATTCCCGAACCACATGAATGGACATGGAGTGGAGGTCCAATATTATTTCATGACTACGATTCGTACAGTTTAAAATTAATCGACGAACATATTGTGCAGGTACATGTAGATTTCGAAAATAAAGAAACGGTGAGTTGGCAAATCAAGTTTGATGAATTTTTTAAATAGAACATCAGGTTACAATCTTAAAAAATCTTTGCGGATTTTACTTGCTCAACAATCAAGGTAATAATTTATCAGATTAATTTTTTTAAAGTTTTCAAAACGTAGTCAATATAAAAAAGCTGCGCAGGTAAACCTTCTTCGGCATTGGTTGTAATTTTTCCGCTTTCAATTATTTTATCTTTTAATGAAATTGAATAATACGCAAACAAATCATTAATATTTTTTTCGGGCATAGTTGCTGCGTAACCGGTAATACCAATTCCGTAATCACTTAAGAAAAGATTGCAAACATGTTTACTCATTTGTTGAGAAACTAACTCAGACACGCAATTACATTCTAAAGCATGCAAAGGTTCAATTAATAAATGCCTGCATTTTTGGCCGATGTTATACGCTGTCATTCCGCCCTGGAAAAAAAACGAAGCCTCTTTCGCATTTGAAAATGCTGCCTGTAATAACCCGCTAGTTACGCTTTCTGCAACAGCAATAGATTGGTTTTTTTCTTTCAGCCTATTTCCTATATCGTCAATTAATTTTTTGTCAAACATGGTTAAAGTTTATTTATATAATTCCTGCTCGTCAGTAAAATATGTTTTTCTTCCGCCAATTGTTTTTTGTTGAATTCTGGCGCTGGTTGGACTTTCCGTTTTATGTGAATTATGAATTTTTAAAAAATCTCTTACCTCACCGCTGATAATATCTGGTTTTTCTTTTTTTATCTCATGTTCACCATCTTTTAAAACCTTTTTTATAGCTGCTGCCAAATCTTTTATTTTATCAGCAGGAATTTTATTCGAAGCTGAAAAAGGAGAGATGCCTGCTTCCCATAAAATCTCATCAGCATAAGCATTACCAATTCCTCTTATTATATGCTGATCAAGTAAAACTGTTTTAATAACTGTTTTTTTTGCAGCTAAAGTTTCTTTTAAAAAAGATGTATTCATTTCATCCGCAAGCGCATCAGGCGCTTTACTCTCTTCTGGATTTAAATGCACATTAGCCGTGCCCTGGAAATCGGTTAAAGCAAGTCCTGTATCATCATCAAATAACAATTCAGCAATTGCATATTTGTGCGTGTTCTTCTTTTCAAAAAAATATAATTGCCCGCGCAGCATTAAATGCATGGCAAGAATATTTTTATCGTTGAATTGAAAATAAAGTTCTTTGCCTTCTCTATATATTTTTTTCAGTTCTTTACCTTCCAGCTCTTTAAATTCTTCAACTGAATTTTTTAATTTCTTTTTGTTTTCAATAGAAATTTTTTTCAACGTTTTTCCTGAAAACATTTTATTAAGGTTATTGCTGAAAACCTGCAGGTCGGGTAATTCGGGCATAATAAAATTTTATTCGTACCAGTAAAAAATTTCTTCTCCTATTGCATCAACAAATTTCTGATCCTTTTGTGTATCCATTTTCCAGCCACTTTTTGTGCATTTAATAATGCCAAGATTTTCATCATTCAATGTTATATCAAGTTCATCGCAAACACCATCATGGCATGTTTGATTAACCGGAACTGCTTCTCCTTTATATGTTTTACCATCGTATTCAATTTCAAGCTGCACAGGATCCTTTTCTAATTGTGCAATTAATTCCTGCATCAGTTTTATTAATCGTTTGCGTTGCGTTTTTGCCGTTGCACTCCATTTATTTTTATCTGCACGTTTGTGTGCCAGCTTATATTTTAAACCCGTCATCGCGGTTGTGTAATCATTCGCATTTAACTTTCGTACATTTTGATGTGCAAGTATATACCAATGATATTCCGTTCCAACAGGTACACCTGAACCTTCGGGCGCATGACCTGCACGGCGCTTTGTAACAGCATAAGAAATCTCCCATAGATCAGGCGTGATTTTCGTTTCTTTCCAATCGCCTTTATCATAATGCCATTTATGACTTCGCCCTACCATCATGCCTGTATATTGCTGCCCTTCAAAAGATTTAAATTCATTGTACGTTTTAGATAAATCTTTTTTAGGCTGCGATTTTTTTATGGCTGATTTCTTTACAGTTTTCGTTGCCATAATGTTTTTGTTTAATTATATAATCAGCATTTAACGAACATATTTTATGCCATTCAATATTTCAAACATATTTATAGCTGGCTTAAAATTGGTTGTTCTTTTATTATGAAAAGCGCAATACATATTGGTACATCTGGCTGGAGCTATAAGCATTGGAAAAATATATTTTATCCTGAAGGATTAAAAACAATTGACTGGCTTCCGTTTTACGCGCAATCATTTAATATTACTGAACTGAATACAAGCTTTTATCATTTGCCAAAAATTGAAACCACAAAAGCATGGGCGGAAAAAGTACCGGCAGGTTTTATGTTTTGCCCGAAGATGAGCCGGTATTTAACACACATGAAAAAACTAAATGATCCTGAGGAAAGCTTTGAACAATTTTTTGATGTGTTTACGCCGTTAAAACGAAAATTAGGACCCGTGCTAATTCAATTGCCGCCATCGCTTCATTTTAATTTTGAGAAAGCAGAACATTTATATAAGCTGTGTAAAAAAAATTATGCGTATTATAAATTTGCGATGGAAGTTCGCCATCAAACATGGCTTGAAAAAGAAAGTTTGGATTTAATGAAGCAATACAATATTGCTTTTGTGATTGCTCAATCAGGTGTACGTTTTCCTTATGCAGAAAATGTAACTGCTCAACATATTTATGTGCGGTTTCACGGGCCGCAACAATTATATGCGTCTTCTTATTCTGATGAACAGCTTGAAAATTTTGCAGGCTTATTTAAGCAATGGCAAAAACAGGGTTATAGTGTTTGGGCTTTTTTTAATAATGATGTTTTTGGATATGCAATAGAAAATGCAAGACGTTTAATAAGCATGTGTAGTTAAGATAATTTTTCAGTGAATAAAATGGACTATGTTATCCATTATAGTTCGAATAAAAATTACAGGAAATATCCTTTGCAATTTTTTGCGCATCCAATGATATCTCTCTTATTTGACCTGTTGAATTAATCCAGAATCCGCAAAAGTATAAACCATTTTCACCAAAATATTTTTGTTTATTGATATTGAATTTTAAATCATCAAAACGGCTTTTATCTACATCAATAATTTCCGCATAATCCCTGTAATAACCAATAGCGCCAACAATAGCATCAAACTCTTTTTGTGTTCCATCAGAAAAATAAACAGTGTTGTTTTCGATATGATCAATATCGCCGTAAATTTTTATATGCCCTTTGCGAATATGTTTTATTGCACCAATATCAAGCACAGGAATTTTTCCATCTTTTTCAATTTCTTCAAACGGGCCATAAGGCATTTTTCTTAAACCCAGCTTTGTAATATCGCCAAACATTAGCCGAAGCAGTGGCGCATTAAGTTTATCTGCCGTGCGTGATGAAAGCCGGCTCATTAATAAACTTATTTCAAGTATTGGAATGCCGAGAATATCACGCGGAATTATATTTACAGGCGAACGAACAGCCATTGATGGAACTGCGCCCTGCTCATACAAATCCATTGCAATTTCGCAAGCTGAATTTCCAAAGCCAATAACCAAAACATTTTGCCCCTTAAAATCTTTACCGGTTTTATATTGATAACTATGTACAATCTTGCCTGAGAATGTTTCCATGCCTTTCAGATTAATTGGCTTCGCTTTGCCATAAGGGCCTGTGGCTATTATGATATATTCTGATTGGTAGGTTTCATTGTTTGTTTTAGTAATCCAATAGTCATTTATTCTTTTTATAGATTTTGCTTCGGTATTAAAAACAGGATTGATATTAAATTCTTTTTGATAATCTTCTAAATAATCTACTACCTGTTTGCGTGAAGGATAGCGTGGAATTGTGTTGTTGAATTTTTTATATGGCAGGTTTGAAATTCTTTTATTGGTATGAAGATGCAGCCGTTGATAATGATTACGCCACGGCGCAGCAACCTGCGATTGCTTTTCAATAATGATATATTTAATGCCATGTTTTTGCAAACATGCAGCCGATGCAAGACCGGAAATACTTGCACCAATAATAAGTGTGTTTGTTTGTTTCACAGCAAAGCGAAAAAGCTTTCACAATGTAAAAATAAAAGTTCAATAGCGTTAGATAGTGATAAGAACTGAGGTGAATAGAATTACTGCTGTTTTAATCTTAGCAGAGATTTGCCTGAGCTTATGTGCAAATCCTGATTCTTTTAGGTATCCTATTTTTTAGCTTTTAAGATATTTATCAATTAAAATATGAGCTGCTTCACTTGATAACATTTCTCCAACTCGTTTGTAGTGGGCAATGATAACTCCTTTGGTTGTGACAACATTCTCGGTCAAGGTAAATGCTGTAGGAACCGTACCATTATTAAACAACTTTTTTCCTTTGCCAAGAATTACAGGAAAAATCCTGAGATGGAGTTCATCCACCAAACCGTTTTCGAGAAGAAGGTGTGTAAGCTCACTACTGCCCCAAACCTGAATATCCGAACCTTCTGAAATTTTGAGCTGTTTGATATCTTCCAAACTCCCGAGGAATACAGTGTTTTTCCAATCTGATTTTTTAATCGTATTAGATAAGATGTATTTAGTACCATCATTAATGCCGGGCCACATGTTTGCATGTTCAGGCCAAAAGGAAGCAAAAATCTCAAATGTTTTTCTGCCAAAAAGATAATCTGCCGTTTGGTTCATTTCTTTTTGTACAGCTTTACCACTTATTGCATCAGCATTTGCGGCAGTCCAACCTCCATATTTAAAATCCCCCGATGTATCTTCTTCAGAGCCCATGGGTGCTTGCATTACTCCATCCAAAGTAATATTTGTTGTTACGATAATTTTTCTCATGTGTTTTATTTTTTGTTATGCGTAATTGTTTACCAGCTTTACTTTTTTTTCAACCTATTTGATTTTAGTATTTCTTAGTGCTGTTGTAACATAAGTCAGCAGCAAGATTTCCAAAGTGTTTACTGTTGCTTAAAAATCTCTCATCTTATTATTTAAATTTTGTTTGCGAAACCATCGGTTACAAACATAAGTGCAACTATATGGTTGCTGAAATTTTTTTGTGAAATACTTTTTTGTTAGAATTAAAATATCAGAAAGTTTGAAGTAGTTGAGTGTATAATAAATCTAATAAAATAAAAACATTTGCAATGGACATAAGTAGGCTTTACTTATTGCTTGCACCGCATACTGAAGCTTTATTGTTGAATCATCGCTACAAATGAGGATTAATAGGAGTGGTGAGAAGCTTAAGAAAGTGATAATAAATGAAAAGCCGCATCACGAACAGGTCATAAAGAAATCACGGCATAGTTTTTATTAATACTTAGTAAAACATAATAGTATGAAAAAGTATTCAATAATCGTGGCTTTAATTATGGTAATTGGTGTGTCAGTTAGTTCTTGCAGTGCATCTGCACGAGTAGGTACCAAACATCATGAAGTAGGTGCCGGTACACATGTTAATTAACGATAAAATTAGAGACGTGTACCAATTAGCAGCGTATTAAAATCAAGCGATACGCCGCTTATAACTTTATGAAGCCCACGAAAGCGGGCTTTTTTATTTGTTACGTTGCAAACGCATTAGCATTGCATGATCATTACAAACACGAACGAATGTGTTTGTTACTATTGTCTGTCCACTGTGTAATCAAGTGCGGTTACCCCGCAAGTAAATTGATGAGTAGTTAATAGTTTTAGTTTTATTTTGTCTTTAATGTCTATAAACAATGGAATGCCTTGTCCAAGAATAATTGGATTAACAAATAGCCAGTAGCCGTCAATTAAATTTAGTTGAATAAGTGAATGTGTTGCTGTAGGGCTACCAAAAAGCAAGATGTCTTTATCTTCATTTTGTTTTATTTCATTTATTTCGTTTGAAAGGTTGTCGCTAATAATTTTTGTCTTAGTCAAACCTGTGTCTTTCATTGTTTTTGATAAAACAATTTTGTAAGCATTATTATACCACTTTGAATGTTCAATATCGTGCTTGCTCGCATCAGGTTCGTCTCCTGCGGTAGGCCAGTAACTTTCCATCATCTCATAAGTTACTCGTCCATATAATGCAGTGTCGCTTTCGCTTATCCGTTTACCTACATGATCAAAAATTTCTTCATCAACTTTAATCCAGTCCATTTCTCCGCTAGGTCCTGCTACAAAACCGTCAAGCGATATGTGCATAAATGAAATTATTTTTCTCATATGGTTCTATTTTTATTGTTGTCTATGTTTGTTATTATGGTTTTAAAATGAGTGCTAACGATTAAATTGCGAAACTACTTTTTCTCTCAATCACCAAACCAATTGTTTATGTTTTCATATTTGTGAGTAGCAATATTTTATTTTCTAAAAAGCCTGCCTTATCGCAGGCAGACTTTTTAAATTGTTTTTATTCCAAGACTTTACACTGATAATTCTCTTTGATGAGCAGTTGAATTATTTTTTCGGATGAAATATTTTTTCCCTGCACTCTTAAAATTTTATCGCAATCATTCAGGTCAAAATTTATTTTATGTGCAGGGAATTCTTCAGCTAATTTTTGAATAATAAATTTTGCTTTACGATTACTCCGAACATTAGTTTTAAAAATTTCCACCATAAAACCTGGTTTAAAAATTTTGTTTATACTTTTTGATTTATGCCTTTGCATTTGAATCAAATTCCACCATCCATTCAATACCGTATTTATCTCTAAACATGGCAAAATAAGAACCCCAGGGGCTGTCGCCAATAGGCATTTCAACAGTTCCGCCTGCTGAAAGGCCATTAAATAATTTATCTGCTTCTTCGCGGCTTTCTGCATTAACAAATATCTTAGATCTGTTTTCATTTTCATTTACCCGTCCCATAAATTCCGGAACGTCGTTGGCCATTAACATGCTATTGCCAATTGGTAAAGCAATGTGCATTATCTTATTTGCTTCACTTTCTGGTATTGGATGTTCAATACCTGATAAATCTTTAAAGCGTATAATTTTTGTGAACGCTCCGCCAAATACTGATTTGTAAAAATTGAATGCTTCTTCTGCATTTCCGTTGAAGTTGATGTGTGGATTGATAAGTGCCATGATTTTATTTTTTTAATTATTAAATTGATTTGTAAAAATTTTTATTTAAAACTTTTCGAATGAAATTATTTTTTGGATAAAGTGGCTAACAAATTTTCCAGATTGCTCAATGACATTTTCATTCCTTGCGTAAAGCCATCAAGTATTCTCTCCATTCTTTCAAGCGATTCATTGTAAATACTAATGCTCACTTTTGTTGTTCCGTTTTGTTCGCTAAAAGTATGATCCCATTCAGAGCCCGGCAATTCCGGATTTTCATCTTTATCTGCAAAAGCATTGTACATTTTGAAGTTGGTCATCGGGGTAATGGAAGTGTATTCCTGTATTGCCCAACGTTCTTCTCCTTGCGGGCTTATCATTGCATAAAATCTTTTGCCACCCACTTTGAAATCCTGGTATTTTGTTTTAGATGTAAAGGGCTTTGGTGCAATCCATTGGTCAATCAATTCTGCTTTGGTAAAAGCATCCCATACCAGCGCAAGTTCAGCATCGAATTCCCTTGTTATGAATACCGTTTTTGCTGCTTTGTCAACGGTAAAATCAAATAGCAAATTGTTGTTCATTTTTTTTGTTTTTTCATTGTTGATAATACTTTGTCGAGTTGATTGAATCGTTTTTCCCAAATTTTTCTGTATTGCTCTAACCATTTATCTATCTCTTTCATTTTTTCAATTTGAAGTGAATAATAAATCTCTCTGCCTTGTTGTTTCTGTTTTACCAGTTCGCATTCGGTGAGTATGCGCAGGTGTTTGGAAACAGATTGCCGGGTAGCGTTAAAATTGTTGGCAATGGCGTTTGGTGTCATTGCCTGCAATGCAATTAAGGCGATGATTGCCCGCCTTGTCGGGTCGGCAATTGCCTGAAAAATATCTCGTCTCATATTGATTATTTTTTAAGAAACCAATCGGTTGCAAATATAAATGCAACTATTTGGTTGCACAAAATTTTTTTGTAAATATTTTTAAAGAGAGAGCCTGAGGGAGTTTGAAGTAGTTGAGTGTAATCTTAGATAGGGCTTCATTTAGGGCTGTGTGCAAAGCTGCTGCATGTAGTTTAGTGAATATAGCGTATAACGGCTCGGTATTGCCGAAGGCGGGATATTCTGTGTTCCTTCAACCAGTACCAAAGCTTATTTATTTTCTTTTGCTGAAGAACATTTGTTGCCCAATAGAATTCCGTCACCCTGATACCGAGATGATTAGCGAAACAATTGCTGATGCTACAACGTCGTGCCCACCTTTTGGCAAGTCTCCATGTAACCAAAAAAGCTGTTGAGGCAGTTAGAAAAGTAGTCTGTATATCGCTACAATAACTTTTAATTTCATTATAAAAACCTCAACAGTTATGAATAAAATTAATGCAAATTTTAAAGGTCAGGTAATCCATGTTGGCATGGATATACACAAGTCCAGTTGGAATTTAGGTAT
>JAICKT010000516.1 GCA_025927795.1 Parafilimonas sp.
AGGGAATAAATTGTCTTCCGTTTTGTTTTAATATATCCAGCGTAAGACTATAAGGCGACCTGCCGGATGCATTGAGGCCATACAATTTTTTTGTTTTTGCATCATATACAATTGCAAAAAGATCACCGCCAATTCCATTCATTTCAGGATCGGTAACACCCAGAACTGCATTGGCTGCAATAGCCGCATCAATTGCATTACCGCCTTTCTTTAATACATCAATAGCAGCCTGTGTTGCCAGCGGGTGGCTGGTACAGGCCATTCCGTGCTGCGCCATCACTACAGAACGGGTTGCAAAAGTTTGTCCTGTAAGCCTGTCTTGTGAATACACACATAATGATATGTAAACAAAAAACTGGCAGCATAAAAGAAGCCGGATATTTTTATTCATGGAAAATAATTTAAAAGAAAATGTATGGGGAAGTTATGAAGAAATATAAAAAGCCCTTGTGATATTTTTGCCTTGCTGTCCTGGTGTTTATATCACAGGACATTTGATTTTTTATCCTTTGTCTTTTAAATATATTTGCTGGTACCGTTAATACAAAGTTTTACCGGTGGTGCAAGACAAATGCATTATGGGGCTTGGGTGCTGGCTATTTATGTGAGTGTACAGAAATAAAAAGTCATTAACTGGGTAATCATTTTTTTTTATAAAAGTTTCTGTTTATGAAATGTTCATTATTTCTTTTTGCTGCACTGCTCTCGTTAGCAGCATGCAACAATACTACCGGTAAAAATGTTGCCGATATACAAGGCATCGACTCTTCCATAAAACCCGGAGATAATTTTTTTATGTACGTAAATCGTAAATGGTATGATACCGCACAAATTCCCCCATCACAGTCTGGCGTAGGTGCATATATGTTTATGAATTATCCGCAACGTTTACGCTTGCAGAGTATTTTGGATAGTGTTTCGCATGCTAACAATACCGCAGGAAGCATTGAACAAAAGCTCGGTGATTTTTATGCTTCAGGTATGGATACAACTACTATTAACAACCGCGGCTATGATCCCATCAAGCCAATACTTGCCCGTACCGACAGCATCAGTAATGTGGCTTCTTTAATGAAGTTTGTGGCTGATCAGGCAAAGGTTTATAATACTTCTATTGTAGCTTTTGGCGTTGGTCCTGATAATAAAAACAGCAACATCAATATTGCACATATTTATCAAACAGGAATTGGTTTGCCTGAAAGAGATTATTATTTCAGAACAGATGCGCCAAGCCTTGCAATTCAACAAGCATACAAAGAATATCTTGCTAAACTTTTTCAGCTTGCAGGCAGCGATACTACAACCGCTAAAAAGGATGCTGAACTTGTTTACAACATCGATAAACAACTTGCTTCATCACATAAAACAAATATTGAATTGCGTGATATAAATGCAAACTATAATAAAATGGCTGTTGCAGACCTTGCAAAGCGACAACCTAATATCGGCTGGGTAAATGTGTTGAATGATTTAGGCGCAAAAACAGATTCTATTGATGTATCACAACCTGCTTATTACGACAAGCTGAATGCAGTTTTAAAAACCATTCCTATCAGCGATTGGAAAATTTATCTAAAGGCTTATTCTATCAGTGCATACTCAAATGTATTAAGCAAACCTTTTGTTGATGCTGGATTTGAGTTTAATAAAGTGATATCGGGGCAAGCTGTGCAAAAAACACGCGGCGAGATAATGGCCAATACAATCGATCAATTTTTAGGTGAAGCGCTTGGTCAGTTATATGTTAAGAAATATTTTACTGAAGATGCCAAGAAGCGTGCACTGGAACTTGTAAATAATTTACAAAAAGCATTTTCAAAAAGAATAGATAAGTTGGATTGGATGAGCGACAGCACCAAACAAAAAGCGAAAGAAAAATTATTTGCCATTACAAAGAAGATCGGTTATCCTGATAAATGGAGAGATTATAATAATATAACAATTGTAAAAGGTAAATACTTTGAGAATATAGTATCTGCTGCCTCAGGCAATTATCAATTTCAACTCGCAAAATTGAATAAGCCTGTTGATAAAACGGAGTGGTTCACTACACCTTCAACTGTTACTGCATATAATAATCCGTCAGCCAACGAAATTGTTTTTCCCGCAGCCATTTTGCAACCGCCGTATTTTGATAATAATGCGGATGATGCACTTAATTATGGAGGAATTGGAATGGTGATTGGTCATGAAATGACGCATACTTTTGATGACCAGGGTGCGCAGTATGATAAAGATGGTAACGTAAAAAACTGGTGGACGAAAGATGACTATGCAAAGTTCAAAGCAAAAACACAACAGGTAATTGACCTGTATAATACATTTACTGTTTTAGATACCGTGCATATTAAAGGTGCAATGACCGTTGGTGAAAATACGGCAGATTTAAGCGGGGTTGCTGTTGCTTATGATGCTTTTAAAATGACGAAAGAAGGACATGACACAACAAAGATTGGCGGGTTTACACCAGACCAACGATTCTTTATTTCTGTTGCGCGGATATGGCGGGTAAAAATGAAAGATGAATTTATGCGGCTGTGGGTTAATAATAATCCTCACTCGCTTCCCATGTGGCGTGTAAATGGTCCACTCATGAACTCTCCGCATTTTTATGAAGCATTTAATGTGCAGCCCGGCGATAAAATGTATTTGCCGGAAAAAGATAGAATTCATATTTGGTAGTGATATAAATGTCATTTATTAAAAGTAGGTGGAACGGAAAAGTTCATTCAACAAAAGTTAGACTCTGTGACCGACGTTGTTGGTCTTCCAGTAAAACGGGATAAGTCTCAACCAAAAATTCGATTGTATAAAACAATGTGGATTTAGTTTATTGAA
>JAICKT010000465.1 GCA_025927795.1 Parafilimonas sp.
GGCTGAAACCTGATTGGTAAAATTTCCTTTGATGACCTTTATAGCCTGGAAGGCCGAAAGATAAAATGCGGGATAACTACCTGCTACCACACTTGTACTAATAATAATTCCACCAAGCAATAACCAGACTCTGTAATCTGATAATGACGATATGAGGATATCTGCATGTGTAATTTGATTCAGGAAAGGAAGTGTGATTATTAATAGTGGTAATGCGATCGCAACACTTAATAAAGAAAGTAAAAAGGACTCGGTCAGGAATTGAATTCGCAAGCTGCTTTTTTGTGCACCGATTACTTTTCTTACTCCAACTTCCTTAGCCCGCTTAGATGCCTTTGCAGTAGAAAGATTCATGAAATTAATGCAGGCAATAACCTGAATAAGAATTGCAATAAGAATTAAGATATTAAGGAATGAACTGCTTACGGTTGGTGTCATCTCAGGTGCATAACCTTCGCTGGTATGGATAGAAGTTATCGGCTGCAGCTGCAACTGTTTTTCCATACCTGAACTTTTAAACTGTTCTGCACCATATTTATTCAGAAACGCCGGAAGCTTTTTTTCCAGTGCTGCTACATTAGTGCCCGGCTTTAGTTTGATGAAAGAGCTCGTGAAATTATTTCCCGTCCATGTAGTGTTGCTAAGAATATCGCCACCATACCCGTTTTCATTCATTCTGATAAACATGCTGCCATGTATGTTTGATTTGCCCAGGCTTTCATCTATTACGCCTGTAACCTTAAAGTCATGCCTACCATCTGCATCTTCAATTGTAATTACTTTATCAATAGGGTTTTCTTTACCAAACAATTTGTCAGCAACTGGTTTTAACAGCACAATTGAATTAGGCTCCGCTAAAGCATTTGCTGCATTGCCATAATCAAAATGAAAATTAAAGACATTGAAGAAAGTGGAATCAATAAAAAAAGCATCGTCATTATAAAAGGATTTGTCTTTATAGCGAAGCAAATGGTTGCTTGCACCCAAAGTAGGTACTATACGAGTAAACGCGGCTACTTCTGGAAAATCATTTTTTAAAGCCGGCGCAATTGGTGGCGAACAGGTTGCCATTTTGTGTTTATCACCGTTCGTATTTATAAGTGTTACGATGCGGTAAATGTCTTTTGCATCAGTATGTTGCCTGTCATAACTATATTGGTCTTTCACATATAGCATAATATATAAACAGCATAATGTGCCAATTGCCAACCCAATTATGTTAATACAGCTAAACGCCTTGTTTTTCAATAAAAACCTCCATGCGGTTTTGAAATAATTTTTAAACATTGTCTGAATTGCGATTTATATATTTAAAATATTTTTTTGATAATTATTTTTTTCTGAATCCTGTTAATCCTTAAATCTGGTTAATCATGGTTCAGACAATCTCATTCACTTCTCAAACTCTTCACCGGATTTGCCATCGCCGCTTTTATTGCCTGGAAGCTCACTGTCAGTAATGCTATGAGGATGGTAAGTGCAGCAGCCACAATAAATATCCACCAGCTGATGTGGATGCGGTACGCAAAATCGCGCAGCCATTTATTCATAAAATACCAGGCAACCGGGGATGCAATCAACAGGGAGATAACCACCAGTTTGACAAAGTCTTTCGACAAAAGCAGTACCACTCCCTGCGTGCTTGCGCCCAACACTTTCCTGATGCCCACTTCTTTTCTTCTTCTTTCCGCACTGTAAGCCGCCAGGCCAAACAAGCCAAGGCATCCTACAAAAATGGCCATCGTAGTAAATATCCCAAGCAGCGACTTTAATTTGTCTTCTGACCGGTACATCTGCTCAAAATTTTCGTCGAGGAATTTATATTCTATCGGATATTCAGGCGTGAATTGATTCCACACATTCTTTACCTGGTTAATGGTGTTGCCCATGTCAGCCGTTTTCATTTTTACCGCTACTTTCCATGCAGCGTCAGGAAATATTTGCAGCACGGTGGTTTCCACTTTATCATACAGGCTTTTGTAATTAAAATCTTTTACTACACCGATCACCTGTCCTTCTTTGATCGAATCCGGATTTTTATCATTCCACACATGCCAGTACAATTTTTGTCCAAGCGCCTTTTGTGGCGTACCAAAGCCCAGTTGCCTCACTGCCGTTTCGTTGATGATCCAGGCGTGATCTTTATCCGTACCCATTTCCTTAGAGAAATCTCTTCCGGCAACCAGCTGCAAACCCATCGTTTTGATGTAGTCGTAATCCACCATGAGTTGCGTCGCAGATTCCTTTTCCTGTTTTCCGTTTTTAGGAACCAGGATTTCATCACCTGCAACAGCATCGCCAGGAAAACCATAACCGATGGAGACAGAAGAAACGCCCGGAATTTGTGTGAGTTCATTCTTAAAAGCCTGCTGATTCTTATACATGTTATCACCGCGCATCGGGAAAAACATGATCTGGTCTTTATTGAATCCAAGGTCTTTATGATGCAGATAATTTACCTGCTTAAAAACCACAATCGCACTGATGATCAGCAGCACCGAAAAAGTAAATTGAACCACTACAAGGCTATGGCGCAGCCACGGAATTTTTCCTGCATCTTCACCTGATGACATCGTTCCTTTTAAAACTTTTACTGGTTTAAAATTGGATAAAACAAGCGCCGGATAAAAGCCTGCCAGAATGCCAACAATCAAGGTTAATGCAATGAACAATAAGATGACAACAGGATTGGCAAAAAGAGTGATTGAAATATTTTTACCGGTAAAATGATTCAGCCATGGAAGAAACAAAATGGCAAGCCCGATAGAAATAAGGATGCTGATAAAAGTAAATAATACGGTTTCACCTACAAATTGAAACATCAATTGTTTTCTCTCTGCACCAATCGCTTTGCGTACTCCCACCTCTTTTGCGCGTTGCAATGATTTTGCGGTGGCAAGGTTGATAAAATTGAAGCAGGCGATCAACAATATAAAAATAGCAATAATGGTAAGAGCGCGCACGTAGGTAATATTGCCTCTTTGGGCATTATCAAATTTGAAGTTGGCCGAATATAAATGAATATCTTTTAAAGACTGAAACACCGGTTTATTGGCGCTATGCATCTCTTTCATAAAAGGCTCCGATTTCTGGTTTACATCTGCCTGGAACTTTTTTTCCAGTAAACGGACATTGGTGCCTTTTTTTAATTTTACATAATTATAAAACTGCTGCCATTGCCAGCTTTGCATGCGTTCCTTTGGCAATTGTGCAGCAGCAAGAGGAAGCACGTAATCAAACTGCAA
>JAICKT010000184.1 GCA_025927795.1 Parafilimonas sp.
AAATCCTGTACTGTTCCAAAAACACTTCGTGTAATAGGATATATTGAACCCAAACCAGGTAACGGGATATAAAGATTTTTCTTCATTTCCGTGAAAGGAAAAATATGCTGCTTTATGGTAAAGTAACCTCCGTGTATTCCATAGCTTTTAAAAGGATGATGCTCCGCAAACAACACGAGTTTTTGAGCATTTCTTTCCAGTATATCATCTAACTGTGAAATCACCTCCTCTCTTGTTTTGGCTGAACAATCTGATTCTATACCTGGCTTTTCGTAAGCCTGCAGCCACCACTGGCTATCTACAATTATTAAAGTAATGTCTTTATTAATGGAAACTTCAACGGGACCAGGGCATCCGTCTTTTGGAAAAAATTGAACATTGTCAGTGGGTTCATTATCAATATACCGCTGCTCTCTTTTTATCGCTTCCCAACCACCGGGACCTTCTCTGTTCCAATCATGATTGCCCGGCATAAAATACACTTTTGCTTTTGTGCCTTTAGCAATTAATGCCTGCGAATCAAGTACCGCCCTTCTTATATCATAATAAGGAAGCATTTCGTTGGGCAGCCCTGTATAGTATAAATTATCACCTACATAAATAATGGTAGTTTTTGCATCTATCGGAACTGTTTTTTTTACAGCAGAAACCACATAATGCCTGTCTTTTCCATTCGCATCTTTATGAAATGAACCTGCATCGCCAATTACTACAATTTTTGCCTGCACGGTGTCTTCCTGCGCAGAAACAAAACCGTAAAATAAAATCGCAGCAATCAGCGTAAAAAAAGCATATTTCATTCAGCCTGGTTTTTATGTTTTATTACTAATATATCGGCACTTCCTGTTTTGTCAGATTCGTTTGATATAAGCAACGTGCCTGATGGTGTAAATGCTATGCCTTCAGGTTGTTTGTAAATTGATGGTCTTAATAAATATGACTGCTTCACCTTTCCATTTGTATCAGCTATAACCAGCATTTTATTTACAGACGCAAGAATAAAAAGCTCATGTGTTAAAGGATTAATGGCAGCAGCAGATGGCTTAAATTTTATTTTTTTCAGCTTCATTAATGAATCAATGGTGTTTACATTTATTGTATATGGGCCTTTGGTATAAGTGTTGCTTGAAATATCGAATGCACGTGTACTCACTGTATTTTTTTTATCTTCTTCACAATCTTTACAAACGAGAATAAGTTTATGCAAAGCACTGTCAAAATAAAGTGTTTCAAATTCATTTTTTTCTTTGTCATGAATTTTAAACTCAGTAACAAGCATAGGTGCATGTTTGCTGAATTTTACGCTCACGATATTGCCGCTGCTCGATAAAATATAGAATGTACTGTCAACTCTTTGCAGGTCTTCATAATCGTGATTACTGCCAAACTTCCATTTTTGAAAAAGCGTATTTTTAGCAGGGAAAATTTTATATAAAGAGCCGCTTGCATCACTAATAGCAAATATGCTGGTATCTTTTTGATAGTAAATAATACCTGAAATTTCATTTAATTCGGTCGGAAGATAAATTGTTATTGGATGATTGAGATCGTAACCAGGTGGTGATGAAAAATTAATTTGTCTGCCGCATGAGCCAGAAAATATAGTTAGTATTGCGATGAAAAGTAAGATCGTTATTACCCGGTAAACGCTCATAAAAACAATGAAGATTTTTTATCTAAAATTTACAGACTGAAAATGATTCAAAACTCTTGCCGTTTATTCAATCTTAGGTATTTCAGCTTATAAATGCAGCGGGTAAATAATAAATAAACTAATTCATAACGAATATAGAGCACAGATAATTCAAAAATCAGTTTTAGTTATAAGCATAATCACTTAAATAATTAAAATGAGGTGTAAGTTTTCCGTTTTTTAATATAGTTGCATTTTCAATTATGCGGCTGCTGCCCTTAACTACATCACCTAAAATATATTTAATAAGCTGTTCGCCGAAAAACCGGCTGGCATCTCTTGGCAATTCATTTGGCAAATTACCAACAGCCATTACATCAACAGATGTATTTATATATGGCGCAGTTTTTTTGCCGCTTAATTTGTCCACACCATATACCGGATCATCCATACTGTTGTCGCCGAGATTACAAGGTATGCTTCCGCCTGCATCATCTGTAATATCTGCAATGGTTTGTATGCGAAAATCATTTCGTTGTAAATCTTCCATTTCAAATAAGCGCGGAATACCTGTGTCCCAATAAACACCATTCATAAGAATATCTGTATGGCTTGCAAAAGGCAAAAACAAACATTCATATTCTTTCGGATGCGCATGAAAATCTGCCCTTGCATAATTCTTATTTTTTTTATGCTGATATAAAGCAGCACCTTTTAAATGTACATAAACAGGGTAATCAAATTCACGATTAAGATAATCGTCTGCTTCTGCTTCCTGCACATCCATCAGGTTCATTACTTCTAAAATACCATGCGCTACACGTCCGCTGCCGGTTACAGCAATTTTTATATTAGGAAGTTTTAATCCGAAATAAGTGTGTATTAATTCGCGATAATCTTTTTGTTTAAAAACTCTGCCGAGTTTAAACTGTTTTGTTCTCTCGCCATATGCCATTATTCCGTTGTGTGCACCAACAATGCCTGCAAAAAAACCAAAGCCAATTATGCGTTGCCCGTCTGTATGTTCAAGGCATTCATAGTCTATCAATGTAATTTGTTTATCAACCATTGCCTGTATCAGCTTTTTATTGTATGGTTGTTTCTTTTTTGTGTGTGAAAAAAACATGTAGGTTTTTTCGGGCAGCAACATACTTACCGGCACTTCTTTTATACCAAGTAAAAGATTGCATTCGCTTAAATCTTCCTGTAGTATAACGCCTGATTGTTTAAACTCTTTATCTGTATAACAGCGATGCGCAGATGGCTGCACATAAATTTTACAATTTCCGGTTTTTAATAGCCAGCGGCACTGAGACGGCGTTAATGCTACGCGGTTATCAGCAGGAATTTTACCTTCTCTTATCAAGCCAATTACAAGCATTATGTGCATTTAAATGCAGCAAAGAAACACGGAAACAATGGGATAATAAAATAGCACGCGAAATGTTTAGTATGGTAATTGTTATTTAATGAAATGCTTAACAGTTATGAAAATAATTAAGAAATTGTTCATTCCAGAACACGCTTAAACACTATATTTATTTTATAAAAATTATTACGATGGCTTCTATAATGACAATTCATCTTGAGTACAGACTTTGGATTGCAGAGTTGAATGCAGACATTAACGTGCTAAGGATTTTTGATGATTATTTAAAAGAAATATCAGCCCAGAAAAAAAGTACACAAACGACAGGCATCAATAATTATAAAAAGCAATTTTCGGAATTGAGAAAAGAAATAGACGAATTAAAACATGAAATGCATCTTAATAAAATGAAACTTGCGGCTTCGGCAAAAACGGAAAATGTAATTAACGATATTGAGAAAAATATCCATCATAAAGAAATTACAGCGCGTTATAATGCTTTCAGAAAAGTTTTTGATACAACGAAAAAAGAATTTCAGCAATTTGAAGGCAGCTAAGCTATACTGTCATGAAGTTAAAATGGGCGTAATTCAAGTTAAGAATTGAAGTAAAAAATTAGCCATAGTATTCATAAACTTTTTTGCTATCACAAATCGCATTATTTTGCGGCAACCAAATTTTTATTTTAAAAAAACTGTTTATGAAACGATTAATCCTAATTGCTGTTTTACCATTTTTCTTTATTGCATGCGGACCAAAAATTTACAAGTCAGATGAATTCTCATCCGTTGCTTCAACACATAAAACTGTAGCCATTCTGCCTGCTGTAGTTTCAATTCAGCTGCGGCCGAACCAGGCAAAAAAAATTACTGCGGATGATATAAAAAATAGTGAGCAATCAACCGGTTATGCTGTACAGGAAAAAATGTATGGCTGGTTTTTGAGAAGAGATCAAAAAAAGAATTACACAGTAAAATTCCAGGATGTAAGTGAAACAAATTCTAAATTGAAAAAAGTAAATATCAGTTATGATGATTTACGAACTGCATCTAAAAAAGAGCTTGCTGATTTATTAGGCGTAGATGCAGTTATCTCTACAAATATTAATATGGAAAAACCAATGAGCGAAGGTGCGGCGGTGACTATAGGTTTGTTAGTGGGAGCGTGGGGTGCAACCAACAGAGCTAATATCACCATAAATATACATGAGCATAACAAAGGAGATTTAATGTGGAAGTATGATTACCAGGCATCTGGTTCTGTATTTAATTCTACAGATCAATTAGTAAACGCATTAATGCGCAATGCCACAAGAAAATTTCCTTACAACGCACAATAATTTCAGTAGTTATAAAAAAAGATCAGGATATAATTTGCTGCCGGGTGTTACTGCATATTTTGAGAAATCGGTAATGCCTTCCTGTTGTAAAACTTTTTCATCAATAAAATTATTGCCGGTACATTCAGCAGCTTTTTTATTCAGAATAAAATAAGCTGCATCTGCAACTATTTTCGGTGTGCGACTCATATTAATTAATGCTTCACCACCCAATAAATTTTTTACTGCTGCTGTTGCAATAGTTGTTGCCGGCCATAATGTGTTTGATGCAATGTTGTATTGTTTCAATTCAGTTGCCCAGCCAAGCGCCATCATCGTCATACTGTATTTGCTTATAGTATAAGCAACATGATTGCTTAACCATTTTTCATTTAAGTTGATAGGAGGTGACAAAGTAAGTATATGTGCATTCTCCACTTTTTTTAAATGTGAAATGCAATGTTTTGTTACAAGAAAACTTCCACGCACATTTATATCAAGCATAAGATCCAAACGCTTTGCATCAAGTTGTTCTGTATTGCTTAATTGTATGGCAGACGCATTATTTATTACTATATCAATGCCCCCAAATGTTTTTATTGTTTGTTCAATTGCTGATATAATTTGTTCTTCATTACGAATATCCAGTTGCACAGCAAGCGCTTTACCACCTGCTTTTTCTACTTCGTTTGCTGCTGAGTAAATAGTACCGCCAAGTCTTGCATCTTCCTCAATACTTTTTGCTGCAATAATAATATTTGCACCTTCTTCTGCAAGTCGTAATGCAATGGCTTTTCCAATACCTCTGCTGGCTCCGGAAATAAAAACAGTTTTGTTTTTTAATGATGACATCGTGTTACAGGTTCAAAAATTCTTTTACTATTTTTTCTGTTTCCATGCATGCATATTCTAAGTTATCGTTAACAACAATTTTATTAAACTGATGTTTAAAAGATAGTTCAAAAATTGCTTTGTTTAATCTTGTTTGCAAACTCTCGAGACTTTCTGTTCCTCTTGATTGCAATCTTTTTTTTAATTCATCTACAGAAGGTGGCTCTATAAAAATAGTAAGGCAATTATTATTAAATTGTTCATGAACATGAATTGCACCTTTAACATCTATATCAAGTAAAGGAATTTTATTATCATTCCATATTCTTTCAAGTTCGCTTTTAAATGTGCCATAATATTTTCCTTCATATACCATTTCCCATTCAATAAATTTATGCTCATGAATTTTTTGGTGAAATTCATTTTCGCTGATAAAATAATAATCCTTTCCATCTGTTTCGTTGCTGCGAGGTTTTCTTGTGCTGGCAGAAATAGAAAATGAAAGCAAAGGAATTTTTGAAAGCAGGTATTTGGTAACCGATGTTTTGCCCGCACCGGAAGGCGCTGTAATTATAATGAGCTTTTTATTATCAGCCATTAAAAATATTTAAGCTGCAAAATACAGTAATCAATTATTTTTGCAACCCTTAATAAATTTTGACTCCGTAGCTCAGTTGGTAGAGCAGCTGACTCTTAATCAGCGGGTCCAGAGTTCGAGTCTCTGCGGGGTCACCATTGGGAACATTTCAGAAAAATCTCTGTGTTGCTCGCTTTTATTTTTGCTGAAACCCTTATCCAGCTTGTATATCAGCTTAACTGCTTCATTGAGGCGCGTAGTTCGATAATTAATTCCGTCAAAAATTAATTTTTCAGGAAAAATCGAACTAATGATTTCTCTTTTGTGAGTGATCTCGCTGTTTTCATACAAGTAGTCAAGACGTGAAAAGGTGTTTAGTGCTTTATCAATTATCTTATCTGCGTTGGAAAAGTTTGTTGGTACAGAAACTAACTTCGCTTCTAACCTTTTCAATTCCTCTTCCGTCTCCGTTTTTATTAGGCGGTAGTCAGCGGCATCTATGGTCTCAGTTAACAATAAGTTTCTTGCTTTTTCAAGCCTTTTATTTAATTCGTTTATCTGCGCGTTAACTTGCTTACAACTTGCGTGTTTACTTTTTGATTGAGAATTAAATTCCTGTCTAAGAACCATTTTATACACTTCAATCATTTCTGCTCGAGGTATAAATTTTTTTAACTCACAAACAAACAAATCATTTGCTTTTGCAACATTAAATCTGCAGCCGCAGGTTGAATTGCAATGGTAGTAATAATACTTTCTTCTGCATCCTCGCGAAGCACTGCCTGTGAGTAATTTAGCGCATTTCGGGCAGATAAGAAAACCTCGTAGCGGAAACTTATCGTCTACCTTTAATTTTGTGCGTTGATGTTTTTTCTTTACATCAAGTACATCTTGAACTTCGTAAAAAAGTGATTCCGAGATTAGGGGTTCATGCTGACCTTGAACAAAATGGCTTTCTTCGTCTTTGTACTTTGGAATAAATATTTTACCGCAATAAACGGGGTTACGAATTACAACCCAAAATCCATGCTTGCTGCATTTAAATCCCTTCTGCAGCGCTTGTTTCCAAATTTGTTCAGTTGTAAATGTGCCTGTTGCAATTTTTTCAAACGCCCATTTAATTAAGCTTGCCTTCGGTTCATCAGGCGCTATGTATTTTCTGCCGCCTTCACTTATTTTATTTTTATAGCCAAGAGGTGCTGCAGCCATCCATCTGCCTTCTTTCTTGGCTCGTCGCATGCCAAAAAATGTATTTAATGCCCTCCGATCATTTTCTACTTCAGGAGCGGCTAGATAAAAAGCCAGCATCATTTTATTTTCCGGAATGGATAGGTCAAGCGGTTGTTCGATAGCTTGTGGCTCTACTCCTAATTTTCTAAGTCTACTTATCATTTGATAAGCGTCGCCGGCATTACGACTAAATCTATCCCATTTTGTAAACAATATAAAATCAGATCGCCCTTTTTCTTTCTTAAGTTCCGCAAGTAGTGCAGTCCATTGTGGTCTGTTAAAAGTCTTGGCAGAGTGATCCTCAAAAATAACATGGCGAGTTTGGATGAAATTTATCTCACAATACTTTCTCAGCATTTCTTCTTGGTTACGTTGAGAATAACCTTTGTCGGCTTGTTCGTCAGTACTAACTCTGATGTATAAATCTGCTATTTTCACTATCAAAAATTTATGATGAGTTTGAAACAATCAGCATTCAAAAATACTAATGGTATTAGCACTCATAACAATAACAAAGTATCTTTTTATGCACTTTTTTCGTTGTGCATCTTCTCAATCATTATTTCTATTTATATTTTTTACATATTGTGATACGAATATAGCAGCCAACTTTTGAAGGAATTCAATAATTGTCTTCGCTTGTTCAATGTTAACTTCCATGCCTTGTTTTCTCAATGCATTTATCACTTTTTCCGGTTGTATGTTGCCCATCGCACATTTCTTTTAAATTTTATCTATCTCACTTACAACATTGAATAAAGCAGACTCTGTTGAGAGCTTTACTAAATCTTACCTATCTCATTCAATTTAGATATTATGTTGTGGAAAAGATATTTATGGGAAAGCTCATATTTACTGTATTTAATTCTTGCAGCTCACTTCTACTTTATTATAAATAGCAACACCTTTTTCTTGGTATAGATCGTTGAATTTTTACGTTATCATTCATACCGGGGATGCTTAATACAGTTTCGAAAACTTTTGCGATTGTGTTTGTTGTAGCCATAACATTTTTTTTCTTTTCACGAATCTTGTTCACGTTTCAAAAGTATAAAGCTGCTAAATAATAATGCCGTTTTGTCCCCTTCAGAATTTGAAGTGGATATATAAAACGCTGATGTTGTTTTTAATTTCGTTTCTGTAAATCTAATTGTGAAATTGAAAATGATGATGTATGAAATTCAAAAACAATCTTCCATCCGTAGAGGAAGTAAAAAACACGGACATGGTTGACTACCTTTCAAGTCTTGGTTTTAAACCTGCAAAAGTTACCAGCAACGATTACTGGTACTTGTCGCCGTTCCGACAAGAAACAATACCTTCTTTTAAAGTGAACTGCAACATGAATCGCTGGTATGATTTCGGCGATGGAAAGGGCGCTAACATTATTGACTTTGCAATATTATATTACAACTGCAGCGCAAAAGAATTATTAGTCAAATTCAACAAATCTCTTTCTTTTCAACGGTTTGCTCTCATGGCACGGCTCTTGTAGTAGTAAGGATGGGATAGGAAGCCGCCAGAACGGGGCCTCCCCATCAACCAGGAGATTCAGCCATGAAGACCGCGATCCAAAAAAATCTCAAGCGGGGCA
>JAICKT010000220.1 GCA_025927795.1 Parafilimonas sp.
TACCAACTTGCAATGCTAATACATTTATGCTCAACCTACTTTTAGGTTGTATTAAACTGGAATAATATTATTATACAATCAGACAAATAAATTATGAAACACAAAATGCTGCTGGTAGATGATGACAAGGTAATGCTTCAACTACTTAAAAAAATATTTGAGAAAGAATATACTGTTTTTACTGCCTGCGATGGCGTTGAAGCATTGCATTGCTTATATAATGGCATAAAGCCAGACGTTATTGTAAGTGATTTAATTATGGAAAATATTAATGGTTACGAGTTTGTAAAACATTTATCCACAAGTGTTGTTTTTAGCAAAATACCGGTTATAATACTTTCCAGCATGGCACAATCTGAA
The DNA here is from genome assembly GCA_025927795.1 of Parafilimonas sp. Taxonomy (GTDB): domain Bacteria; phylum Bacteroidota; class Bacteroidia; order Chitinophagales; family Chitinophagaceae; genus Parafilimonas. Next base: position 361 of record JAICKT010000220.1, read on the forward strand.
GCCACCCGCATGTTTCCAGCAGTAAAAACTATAAGTAAGCCATTTGATCCTTTAAAGCTGTTAAGCTACATAAATACCAAAGTTTTAAGTGCCAATACCCAAATTTTCAGCAACAATTAATTTACTATGATACCTACTGCTACTGTTTTAAACACAATAAAAATTATTAAAGACCAAGAATTAGATTTCAGAGACCCTGATACCGGTAACCTTAAAATTTTATTAATCGGTTGTGCAGCTTGTCTAAAGATAAAACTTGTTGACGGTGAATTTGAATTAAGCCATGCAACAAATATTCACGAAGCCAGAAAAACAATTGAAACTAATTTAAAAAACAATTTACTTTTTGATGCTATTATTTGTGATGCCGGCTTACAGATAAAAAGCATTTTACATTTCGCAGGCTATTTATCTGCAACCAATACAATTCGCCATATTCCTTTTATGTTATTTACAAATAGCAATAAGGTAAATACTGAGTTATGTACGTTTTCTCATGGCATTGATGATTTTATTTCTTTAGAAACCTCTTTGCCAGATCTCACAGATAAAATAATGATTCTGAAAAAATATAAGTCTTTTCAAAATCATTTGTCTTGCCCCAAAACTGCTGAACCGGAACCTGGCATAAATAAACAATTTATTTTAAAACGCCTTGTAGATATACTTTTTTCAGCATTTGCTTTAATAGTACTCTTGCCAATCATTATTGTAATAGCTATTTGCATAAAATTAGAATCGGAAGGTCCGGTTTTTTATAAATCCCTTCGTGCAGGCAGAGGCTATAAAGTTTTTACTTTTTTTAAGTTTAGAACAATGGTGGCCAACGCAGAAGATATGGTTAAAGATTTAAAGCATCTTAATGAATATAAAGATTATAAAGGCAGTTATTTTTTTAAGATAAAAGATGACCCGCGTGTTACAAAGGTTGGACAATTTTTACGCAAAACAAGTCTAGATGAATTACCACAACTTATAAACGTTTTAAAAGGTGATATGAGTTTGGTGGGCAACAGACCACTCCCTTTGTATGAAGCGTGCTCCATTACTGTTGACAAATCTGCTAAAAGATTTTTAGCACCGGCTGGTATCACAGGGTTATGGCAGGTTAAAGGCAGATCCAATTTAAATCTGTCTGTTGATGAAAGAATTTCTATGGATATAGATTATGCAGAAAAGCAATCTTTTCTTTACGATATGAAAATTCTAATAAAAACTCCTAAAGAATTAATACTGAAAAATAATGTTTAATCAGGTTTTAATAATACTTTTTTGGGTAGTATTTATTTACTGCAGTTTTTCAGTTTTGTATCTTTTTACGTTTGCGATGGCAGCAAAGTTTTTTAAAAGAAATAAATCAGCCGCAACTTTTTTGCCTTTAAAAAAAATTGCAGTGTTAGTGCCCGCATACAAAGAAGATGAAATTATTCTCGCCACTGCGCAAAATATTTTAAACCAGGATTATCCAACGCAATTATATGATGTGTATATTATAGCTGATTCTTTTAAAAATTCAACCATAGAACAACTTGAAAGATTACGCGTAAATGTTTTACAGGTAGCATTTACAAACAGCTCTAAAACCAAATCACTAAATGAATGTTTAAAAAACATTCATCGTTACTATGATATTGCTTTGATATGTGATGCAGATAATATGCTGGCTAAAAGTTTTTTGAAAAAAATAAACGATGCATTTATGAACGGTGCAAAAGCTGTTCAGGGAAGAAGAGTGGCAAAAAACCTTGATACATCTTTTGCAGTATTGGATAGTTGCAGCGAAGCTATTAATAATAATATATTTCGTAAAGGTGCAAATGCTTTAGGTATTTCCTCAGCTGTAATTGGCTCGGGTATGGCATTTGAATTTGATATACTACGCAATGCATTATCGGAAATTTCTGCAATCAGTGGTTTTGATAAACCATTGCAGTTAAAAATTACAGAATCAGGAATTAAAATATTATATCTTGAAGATGCCCTGATATTTGATGAAAAGGTTGATAACTCTGATGCCTTTAAGCAACAGCGCAAAAGATGGTTGTTAAGCCAATTTATTTATTTGAAAGAATATTTCTTTAAAGGATTGAGCCAATTATTAAAAGGAAATCTTAGTTATTTTAATCTGGCAGTTGCCAATAATCTCGTTCCGCCAAGAGCCCTCTTAATTGCAGGTTTACCAGGTTTATGTATAGCAGCGTGGTTTATACAATTACCCATAGTTTTTTACACAACAGTTATATTATTTGGTGTTTATTGTCTAAGTATGATAATAGCAATTCCTGCTGAGTTAAAAAATAAAAAATTATTAAATGCTTTATTACAATTACCAAAAGCAATTGTGCTGATGATTGGAAATTTATTCAGAATGAAAAAAGCTAAAAAAGTTTTCATACATACTATTCACACAAAAAATGAAATAACAAATCCGTTGTATAAAATGTATGGAGAATAAGAAGCCCCTTATATCAATTATTACTATCAATTATAATAACGCAGAAATTACAGGTGATTTTCTCGAGTCTTTACGTTATGTTGATTACGATAGCATTGAAGTGATAGTGGTTGATAATGCTTCAAAAGTAAATCCGACAGAGATTTTAAAAAATATATACCCGGCTGTAAATATCATTTTAAGCAAAAAAAATCTTGGTTTTGCAGGCGGTAATAATTTAGGTATTAAAGCAGCAAAAGGTGATTTTTTATTCTTTGTAAATAATGATACTGTTTTAACTGCAAATATTTTTGAAGGCTTACTTGAAATATTTGAAAAGTATCCTGATGCCGGTGTAGTAAGTCCAAAGTTTCATTATTATGATTCACCAGGCACAATTGAATTCGCCGGTTATAACAAGGTAAATAATTTCACCGCACGTAACAGCATGGTTGGTTGCAAGAGCAAAGATTATGGGCAATATGATGAAATAAAAGTTACAAATTATGCACACGGTGGCGCTATGATGGTTCCAAGAAAAGTTATTGAAGAAGTAGGTTTAATGCCTGAATTATATTTCTTGTATTACGAAGAATTTGATTGGTGCGAGCAAATAAAAAGAAAAGGTTATAAGGTTTATTATCAATACAAATCATTAATATATCATAAAGAGTCAATGTCTGTTGGTAAAAAAAGCATACTTAAAACTTTTTATTTAAATAGAAACCGCATTTTATTTATGCGCAGAAATGTGAAGGGCTTGTCTTTTCTTGGATTTGTGTTTTACTACACGTTTATCACCATTCCAAAAAACACAATAACATTTATATATAAAAGAGAGCCAAAACATTTAAAAGCATTTTGGAAAGGTTATCTATGGAACTTATCAAATTACAACATTAAAAAATTAGACTCATGTGCGGCATAGCGGGATTTTGTGATTTTAATAAACGAACAAGTACATCTGTTCTTCAAAAAATGACGGATGTATTAATTCATCGCGGACCCAATGACTCCGGCTATAAACTGATTGATACACCTCGTGCATTTGTTGGTCTTGGTCAAAGAAGACTATCTATTATAGATCTTTCAAGCGGTGGTCATCAACCAATGCATTTTGAAAACCTGAGCATAATTTTTAACGGTGAAATTTATAATTATAGAGAAGTAAGAGAAGAGCTTATAAAACAAGGTTACACATTTACGTCCGGCTCAGATACAGAAGTGATTTTAAAAGGATACCATTGCTGGGGAGATGCCGTTGTAAACAAGTTCATCGGAATGTTTGTGTATGTAATTTTAGATGAAAAAAAGCAAGAGCTTACTGTTTGCAGGGATAGAGCCGGCGTAAAACCCTTGTACTATTATTATGATAATGATGTATTTCTTTTCGCATCTGAGCTTAAAGCTTTGCATCAGCATCCAATGTTTATAAAAGAAATTGATGTAAATAGTCTTTCACTTTTTTTACAGTATAGTTATATACCTGCACCCTACTCTATTTTCAAAAAAACATTCAAATTAAATCCTGGCCATTATTTAAAATTATCACTTGCAAACAAAAAAATTACACAAACAAAATATTGGGATGTATGTGATTTTTACGATAAGCCTGAAATAAAAATTTCTGAAGAAGATGCAATTAATGAAGTAGAAAAACTGCTTATCTCCGCTTATAATTATCGCATGGTTGCAGATGTGCCTGTCGGTTTATTCTTAAGTGGCGGATATGATAGTACAAGTGTTGCTGCCATTTTGCAAAGCGGTCGCACAGAAAAAATAAAATCATTTACCATTGGTTATAAAGAGGCTGCTTTTAATGAAGCGCCCGAAGCAAAAAAAATTGCTGAGTATTTAGGAACTGATCATCACGAGTGGTATGTTACTGCCTCAGATGCCGCAGATGTTTTTCATCAGCTTCCGGAAATTTATGATGAACCTTTTGCGGATAATTCAGTTGTGCCTACAGCACTTGTAAGCCAGCTTGCAAGCAAGCATGTAAAAGTATCATTATCTGCAGATGGTGGTGATGAAGTTTTTGCAGGCTATAATAAGTTTAACCAATCTATTCGTTATACAGAGTCTGTACCACAATTAATGCAGTCTGCTTTTAGTAATGTAATGGGGTTAATTAATCCTGAATACATTCCTTACTTCAATAAAAAATACAATTTTAATACGCGGTATGAAAAGATGAGAAAAATCTGGACTGATAAAACGCCGCTTGCAGCGTTGAAATATATCAGCCAGTATGTTACCGCAGATGAAGCAAGAAATTTTATTGGTTTAGACTACGAAGATTATGCAACCAATTTTGATTGCGCCAATAATTTTTCAACAGAAATTAACTCGCTTAATAAAATGCTCGCTGTTGATTATAAAACTTTTTTGGCAGATAATAATCTTGTAAAGGTTGATAGGGCAACTATGTCTGTTGGGCTTGAAGGCAGGGAACCAATGCTCGATCATCGCATCATAGAATTTGTTTCCCAGTTACCGGCAAATCTTAAAATAAGAAACAAAACAAATAAATATATTTTAAAAAAGATTGTTCACAAATATATTCCGCAACAGTTAATGGACAGACCTAAAATGCCATTTATTGCACCGCTTACCGTTTGGTTTAAAGATGAATTAAAAGAAAAAATTCAATATTATTTAAGCGAAGAGAAACTAAAAGAAAGCGGCGTATTTAATAGCGCACCAATTATAAAATTAACCAATGAATATTTACAAGGCAAGCAGGTGAACTATCAAAAAGTTTGGAACATACTTGTTTTTCAATTGTGGTATGAAAAGTGGTTTGCAAAGGCCGCTTAAAAAAAATAAATGAAGGATTCAAAAAAAATAAAAGTATTGCAAGCAATAAGACAAGGTAAAGTTGGCGGTGGTGAAACACACATTGTTGATTTGGTAAAACATTTAAACAAAGAACACTTTCAACCTGTAGTATTATCTTTTACTGATGGAGAAATGATTGATACGTTAAATGATATAGGTGTTGAGAATTATGTAATTCATTCTGAAAAAGCCTTTGATTTTTCTACATGGAAAAATGTGAAAACACTTATGCGTGAAAAAGAGATTGATTTAATACATATTCATGGCACACGAGCAACAAGTAATGTTTACTGGGCTGCAAAAAAACTTGATTTGCCAACCGTTTATACTATACACGGCTGGTCTTTTCACGATGATCAAAATGCATTGGTAAAAAATGCAAGAATATTTTTTGAAAAATGGATTACTAAGAAAACTGATTGTAATATCTCTGTCTCTTCATCAAATCAGCAAACAGGTTTTAAAAATATACCGGGGTTTGAATCTGTTGTTATACACAATGGAATTGACCTGGTTAAATTTAATCCTGATTGTGCAAAAAGAAAAAATCTGCGCAATGAATTAAATATTGCACAAAATGCTTTTGTTGTTTCTTTTATTGGAAGAATGACTGCACAAAAAGATCCACTTACACTTATAAAAGCTTTTAAAGAAATTATTTCGGAGTATCCAAATGCAGTTTTGCTTATGGTTGGCGATGGAGAATTAAAAGATAAAGCAATTGCATTAACAAAAGAATTCGGCTTAGAAAATTCAGTGATATTTCAAAAATCAAGAGCTGATGTAGCAGACATTTTATTTTCATCAGATATTTTTTGCTTGCCTTCTTTATGGGAAGGTTTTCCTATTGCGTTGTTAGAAGCAATGGCTATGCGAAAGGCGGTTATTGCAACAGAAGTTGATGGCTCTGTTGAAATAATTCAAAATAAAAAAAACGGGATTCTCGTTAAACCACAAAACATACAAATGCTTACTGATGCAATTAAAGAATTAATAAGTAATAACTCTTTAAAAACAAAATTAGCAATAGCAGCACAACAAACAATCTTAAACGATTTTGATGTGAAAAACATGACAAAAAAAATTGAAGATGTTTATTTAAATGTTTTACATCAAAACTAATTTAGTATGCAACCAATCACTTCAACATATTACGAATACGATAGACTTGCAGATAGAAAAAGGCTTGATTTTATAACCGGCTTTTTACAAAATGCATTACCAACAGGCGCAAACATACTTGATGTTGGTTGCGGCAACGGCGTTATAAGCCGACACTTAGGACAATTTGGGTTCAATGTAACAGGTATAGATGTAAGTGAAAAAACAATTGAAAAAGCGAATGCATTAAACTCACTTAATAATGTATCGTTTATTAAAAAAAGTGCAGAAGAATTAATGGCAACCGGTGAACAATACGATGCAATTATTTGCAGTGAAGTATTGGAGCATCTTGATAAACCAGAATCGCTATTACAGGTTTTAAATAAAATGCTTTCGCAAAGAGGCAAATTAATTATTACTGTTCCCAACGGAAAGGGACCAAGAGAAAGTCTTGTTACGAAACCCGTTTTAAAACTTAGAAATAAAAACAACTGGCTGTGGAAAACGGTTGTAAAAACCAAGCAGGCTTTGGGTTACAGTGGAACTACAACGCAGTCAGCCGCAGACAATTTAGACCATGTTCAGTTTTTTTCTAAAAAAGATATTCAGCAATTATCAGCAAAAAATAATTTAAAAATTACAAA
>JAICKT010000102.1 GCA_025927795.1 Parafilimonas sp.
ACAGAACATTTTTTAACTGCATCAATTATATAAGAAGGCATGCATTGCAATGCAGCTTCATCATCATACAAAAAAACCGGAATAAGATAAATTACTGCAGCCATCAGATATTTGTTTGTGCGATCATTACTTCTTTTATATCATGCAAACTTAAAGTGGCAGCTACAACCGCATAAGCCGGCGCAAGAACCCACCCGATAACCGGCAGAATATGCATCACATAAAATACTGCGCCATTACCAATTGCAAGCCCTTTATGATTACCGATGAAATAAATGCTGTCTGCCGCTGTTAATTTTTTTCTTTCAAGGCTGTAATCAAGCATTGAAAAACCATAGTAATAACATTCCACCAATAAAGCAAGCAGCGGTGTAAGCCAGCCAACAATTGGTATCAGCGATAATACAATAATTGAAATCATGTAAACCGATTGCCATAAACTGTTGCGCACCGAAATTTTTATTCCCCGAAAAATATCTTTAATAAATTGTTTTGAATCAAATTCAAATTCTTTATTCCCGATAATCGAATCTGTTTTTTCACTTAGATAGGCATACACTGGCGAGCCTACAATCAGCCATATATATTTAAACAACGAAAAATAAAAAAGCATTTGTATCAGCCAAAGAATAATGCCTGCAACTGTAAATAAAAATCCAAGAAAGCCGGTTCCATATTTATCCAGCCAGGTTTTTAAACCTGTTTTTAAACTCAGCCACTCAATAAATGTGTTTGCCGTTCGGCCAAAAAAATACATGGAGATAATAAACAGCGCTGTATAAATAATGCCCGGAATAATTATCCATTTCCAAAGCTTATGTTCACGTATAAAATAATGCGCTTTGTAATAGCTTTGAATTGCAATGATTATTTCTTTCAGCAAGGCGAATAATTTTGAACTTTAAATGTAAAAGAATTGATGATTAAATCTAAACTTAAAACGGAAGAACAAAAATTTTTAGCATCACTTAAACTATTGAATGAAAATTTTTATACACGAAAAGATGTTGTAAAAATTGCAAAAGAATTATTAGGAAAAGTTATTGTTACTTATTTTGATGAACAACTTACTGCAGCACGCATTACAGAAACAGAAGCATATAATGGTGCAGTTGATAAAGCATCGCATGCCTACAATAATCGGCGTACAAAACGTACAGAAATTATGTATTCAGGTGGTGGTGCGGCGTATGTGTATTTATGTTATGGCATCCATCATTTGTTTAATGTTGTAACAAACATGAAAGATGTGCCGCATGCAATTTTAATTCGTGCAGCAGAACCGTTGATTGGAATTGATGTTATGCTGCAGCGAACGCATAAAAAGAAATTGGATGCTACATTAACCAGCGGGCCAGGCAACGTATCTAAAGCATTAGGCATTTACACACATCATACAGGTATTGATTTGCGAAGTGAATTTTTTTTTATTGCAGAAGATGGTTATAAACTTTCAAAAAATAAAATAATTACTACAAAAAGAATTGGCGTTGATTATGCTGCTGAAGATGCTTTACTTCCTTATCGTTTTATTATAAAAGATAATCTATACATAAGTGGAAAGAAATTAGCAAATGCGCCATTTGAGTAAATGAGTAAGTAAATAAACGGGAGTAATTACTGATGTTTCACATTGACGATTGACGCTTCACGTTATTATCTTCGCAGCATGTTCTATCCTGCACTTCGCAAACTGCTTTTTCTTTTTCCAACTGAAGATGTGCATTATTTTTCCATGAACTGTCTAAGAACTGCATGCAGTGTTTCTTCTGTAAAACAAATAATTGAAAAAGGTTTTCAGTATAATCATGCATCATTACAAAAAAATATTTTCGGGTTAACTTTTAAAAACCCTGTTGGCTTGGGTGCGGGCTTTGATAAGAATGCTTTGTATTTAAGAGAACTTGAAGCGTTGGGTTTTGGTTTTATTGAAACGGGAACAGTTACACCCAAGCCGCAAAGCGGTAATGATAAACCTCGCTTATTTCGTTTGCCAAAAGATAGAGCTTTAATTAATCGAATGGGTTTTAATAATGATGGTGTTGATGAAATTAGAAAACGCCTTGAGCATTGGGAAACTCAAAACTCAAAACTGAAAACTGAAAACTTTATTATCGGTGGTAACATTGGGAAAAATAAAGTAACTGCGAACGAAGAAGCGTATAAAGATTATGAAGTTTGTTTTAGTGAATTATTTAATTGTGTTGATTATTTTGTTGTGAATGTGAGTTCACCCAACACACCGGGTTTGCGTGAATTACAGGAAAAAGAATCCCTCAGAAAAATTTTATCTCAACTACAAAACATTAATTATGGAAAGCAAAAACAAAAGCCTCTGCTTTTAAAAATTGCGCCTGATTTAATTCAAACGCAATTAGATGATATAATTAATCTTGCTTTTGAAACAAAACTCGATGGCTTGGTTGTAACGAATACAACGATTGAAAGAAATAATCTTCTTACAGATAAAAAAGAAATTGAAAAAATGGGAGCTGGCGGTTTAAGCGGAAAACCGTTACAAAAAAAATCAACTGAAATTTTGAAATACATCATACAAAATTCAAACAATAGAATTCCGGTAATTGCAAGCGGCGGAATTTTTACTGGTGATGATGCTATTGAAAAATTAAATGCGGGTGCATCACTTGTGCAGGTATGGACGGGTTTTATTTATGAAGGTCCATCCATCGTAAAAAAAATAAATAAGCAACTTATTAAATCAGGCATTCAATTTTCTTAACTGCTGCAATGTTGCTTTTAAATCTTTTGGTAACGGCGCTTCAAAAAAATATCCTTTATTATTTAAATTAAATTTTAAAGAAGCCGCATGTAAGGCAAGCCTTGATAAAATTGGTTTCTCTGTTTCTTCTTTTTTAGAAAGATGATACTTAGGTTTTAATGCTGATAAATAAACAGGTTGTGATGAACCATATAATTCATCACACACAATTGGGTTGCCGATATATTGTGCATGCACACGAATTTGATGTGTTCTTCCTGTATGAATATTAAATTCTACCCACGAAAAGCCTTTAAAATTTTCAAGCACTTTATATTCTGTAAGTGAAGGTTTGCCAGAATTATCAACAGACATTTTATTACCAGAAGAATGACGTTTTAATGCAACTTCAATTTTTCCCTGTGCAGGTGAAATGTTTCCATGCACCAACCCGTAATAAATTTTTTCTGTAACGCGATTTTCAAAAAGCTGCGAGAGTTCTTTGTGCGTGTTTTCATCTTTTGCAAAAACAATTAAACCGCTGGTATCTTTATCTAAACGGTGCACCGTAAAAATTTCTCCGTGTTTCTCCTGCAAAATTGTTTTCAGCGAAATTTCTTTCCCCTCTCTGTCAGGAATGCTTAATAAACCCGAAGGCTTATTAATCGCGACCAAAAAATCATCTTCAAAAATTATTTCAAATCTCATCTTAAATCTATTAATCCCTCCAAATCATGGCTCAGACTTTCTTTACAAAACTTTGATTCATGTATTTGAGCAAACGAATTTCTTTCTCATTTAAAAAGCGCCATTTACCACGGTCAACATTTTTTTTTGTGAGATTAGCAAATAAAACACGGTCAAGATTTTTTACATCATATCCTAAATGCTCAAACATGCGGCGTACAATACGATTTCTTCCGCTATGAATCTCTATACCAATTACAGATTTATCTTTTTTATCAACGTAACCAACAGAATCTGCAAGGATAAATCCATCTTCTAATTGTACTCCTGATAAAAGACTTTCAAAATCTTTTTTCTGCAATGGTTTATCCAGTTTTACTTCATACACTTTTTTTACTTCAAAAGAAGGATGCGTAAGCTTTTGCGTGAGGTCGCCATCATTTGTTAATAATAAAACACCGGTTGTATTTCTGTCTAACCTGCCAACCGGAAAAACTCTTTCATCTGTTGCCTGCTGAATTAAATCGAAAACAGTTTTTCTGCCGTGTGTATCTTTTGCAGTGGTAATGTAATCTTTTGGTTTATTCAATAAAATATAAACAAGATTTTTTTGAAGATGCAATGGCTTGTTATTAAAAACAACTTTATCATTCGAATGTACTTTGTAACCCGGCTCATAAACAAAATCACCATTCACTTTTATTTTTCCTTCTTTCACAAGCTCTGCTGCTTCTCTGCGTGAACAAATGCCTGCATGCGCGATGAATTTATTCAAAGGCATTTCGGTTGCAGTTTGCGGGTTACTGGTTACAGGTTTCTGATTTCTGGTTTCCGGTTTTCGATTTTCAGTTTTGAGTTTTAAGCTTTGCGGATTTTCTAATTTCTGATTTCTGATTTCAAATTCCTTATTCGCTGCTTCGTATTTTGTACTTGGTACTTCATACTTTTTATTTCTTTCTTCTTTCCATTTTCGCTTCTCCTGCCGGATTGCTTCTTTCTTCTTTGCGCCTTTTTCTTTGTTGATAAATTTATCAAACGAATGTTGTTTCATGTGGAGGTTTTAGCCACACAAATTTCGATGTTTTAAATCAGCTTGTTTTAAAAATATGAAACCAGAATTTTAGATAAAGCCAATGCCCAATGCAAATAAATCCATAATTATTTATGATACTTTAAAAGCCATTGATAAAAATTAATGCCTTTGTTATTTTTAGTCCATGTAGGATCATATGCTTCATACCAGGCACTGTGGCCAACGCCTTCTAAAGAAGCTAAACTTGCAGTAATGGGAGGTTTATTTGTATTTATCGTATCGGTATAGTTAACTGCAAGTCCGTAGAAAGAGTCATCGGTGCCGCAAATATTCCAGCACGCAATTCCATATTTATCAACATTAGGTATTTTGTCCGGATGATCTGCACCCGCACTGCTAACGGGACCAATAGCTGCAAATTGTTTACATAAACTGGTATCATCAGTTATACAACTCCATAAACCCCAGCCTCCGCAACTTAATCCCGTTATGTAAACGCGTTTGTTATTTATATTATACTTGTTCTTTAATTCATTCAACATTACTTTTATAGCAGGGGCACTCCAACCCCAGGTTTTAGGCTCGTTTTTGGTTGGAGAGAAAACGATAAATTTATATTTTTTGCCATCAACAGGATTTACAGCTTCAGCATCCCAACCGTCAGCAATACGCCTTGCTACAGTTTCACTATTTAATAATATACTTATATCCGATGATCCATTTTGCCCTCTGCCCCCAAGACAAATTAATAGGGGATATCCACCTGATAGGTTTGCGTCATAGTTGCGAGGCAGCCATAACAATGCTTTTGAAGTTGGATAATAATAATCACCTGTTTTTAAAGTGATAACCTGTTGCCTGCCCACAATTTTTGTTGTTGTAGAAAGACTAACTTCTGAAGCTGCTACAGTTGGAGTAGTTAAATTTTCTTTTGCGCAGCCATACATACAAATAACATACAGGGCGGTAATTATACCGTAAACGATTGTTTTCATAAAAATTAAAAAGTGATGAGGATTAACAATTTAACTCAAAGCATATTTATAATAAACGGTTTTTAAATCAGCTCTTTTAAAAAATAAATCAACAAATTTTAAACAACTAAAACGATAATTAAAGCAATACCATAAGCTATTGACCACTTTTGCGATACTGTAACAGCCATTGATAAAAATTGATCCCGTTTCTGGTCCAGTTCGGGTTATAAGCCTCAACCCAAGCACTATGTCCAACGCCATCCAACCCGGTTAATGTTGCAGATATAGGTGGCTTGTTTGTGTTTATAGTTTTTGTATAATTAACTGCAAGTCCGTAAAAGGAATCAGCAGTACCGCAAATATTCCAGCACGCAATTCCATATTTATCAACATTAGTTATTTTATCAGGATGATCTGCACCTGCACTGCTAACTGGGCCAATCGCCGCAAATTGTTGACATAAACTTTCATCATCAGTTATACAACTCCACAAACCCCAGCCTCCTGCACTTAAACCTGTTATATAAACCCTGTGATTATTTATATTATATTTTTTCTTTAGTTCACTCAACATTACTTTTATTGCGCTTGCACTCCAGCCCCAGCTATGAGGTTCATCTTTGGTTGGAGAGAACACTATAAACTTATAATTTCTGCCATTAACAGGATTTACGGCTTGGGCATCCCATCCGTCCGCGATACGTTTTGCTACAGTTTCAGTATTTAATAATATTCTTATATCAGATGATCCGTTTTGTCCTCTGCCGCCCAGGCAAATTAATAGCGGGTATCCCCATTCGCTTTTTTTATCATAATTTTTTGGTAACCATAGTAAAGCCTGCGATGTTGGATAATAATAATCTCCTGTTTTTATAGTGATAACCTGTTGCCTGCCTACAATTTTTGTTTTCGAAAGACTAACTTCTGAAGTTGATACCGCTGCAGTTGGAGAAGATAAATTTTCTTTTGTGCAGCCACATATAGAAATAATACACAAAGCGGCAACTATACCGTAAGGGATTGTTTTCATAAAGATTAATAAATTGAAAGGGTTAACAATTAACTCAAAGCTTGTTTATAACAAACGGTTTTTAAGATGGCGAAATTTTAGCAAATTTTATACCAAGAACAAAATTTCTACATAATAAAAAATAAAAAATTGTACTATGAAAATTAGTTTATAGTTGTTTATACTTTAAGTTTCAGCGCGATTTTACTTATTAGGATAACTTTTTTTAATCTTTCTTATTGATAAATTTATCAAACGAATGATTCTTCATATATGCAAAGTTCGATGTTTTGTAAACAGAAAGATGCGCTGCATTTTTATAACATCAATCAAAATAAAAAGCTCCTCATTGCTGAAGAGCTTTCAAATAAAAAACTAAATAAAATTATTTTTCAAAGTCAGATGCTCTCGGTAAGATTTCTCCGCCGGCAATTAGTTGACTATGTTTTCTACTGTAAAGAAAATAAATAAATAAACCTATTATCATCCAAATAAAAGCGCTGAGTAAAGTTTCATTGGGAAGACTAACAATCATGGCAGCACAAACAATCATTCCAAGAATAGGTACTAAAGGAACAGCAGGTGTTTTAAACCCACGTTTTAAATTCGGTTCTTTTTTGCGCATTATCATTACACCCAAACAAACCAAAACAAATGCAAATAAAGTTCCGATAGAAGTAAGGTCGCCCGCAACACTTACAGGAACGAACGCTGCAAACAATCCTACAAACACAAATAAAACCATATTGCTTTTATATGGCGTGCGGAACTTTGGATGAAGGTCCTGGAAAATTTTTGGCAATAAACCATCTTTTGACATGGTATAAAAAACTCTCGACTGTCCCATCAACATCACTAATATCACAGAAGAAAAACCAAGCAGTATTGCAAATGAAACCAATTTTGCAAGCCAGCCAAAACCTGTCATATATGTTTGAATAGCGTAAGCAACGGATGCTTCTTTACCTGCTTTTACAAAATCCTGATAAGGTGCAACACCTGTTAATACATAAGAAAAAAGAATGTACAAAATGGTGCAAATAACCAATGAACCAAGAATGCCAATCGGCATATCGCGCTTCGGATTTTTTGCTTCCTGCGCTGTTGTTGAAACCGCATCAAAACCAATGAACGCAAAAAATACAATGCCCGCGCCTGTTAGTACACCGCCCCATCCATGCCTGAAAAAATCGGTATAAGAATACGACGAGCCATTGGGCATTAATGCGGGTGTTGCATCTGCAGGAATAAAATAAGGCGTATGATTCGCAGGATTAATAAAACCCCATCCGATAGCAATAAACACAATCACAATAGCCACCTTTATAATCACAATAATCATATTTACACTGGCAGATTCTTTTGTTCCTTTTATCAGCAATGCAGATAGCAACAATAAAATAAACAGCGCGGGTATATTCATTATGCCATGATGCATAACACCGGCTGCATCTTTCAACGATTCAAACGGCGAGTGACACCACTCATATGGAATGCTCTTATTAAAAAGTATGTTTAAATATTCACTCCACGAAATAGAAACCGTTGCAGCACCCAATGCATATTCCAGAATCAAAGCCCATCCAATTATCCATGCTATTAATTCGCCCATAGTTGCATAAGCATATGTGTATGCGCTGCCTGCAATGGGAATCATTGATGCAAATTCTGCATAACATAATCCTGCAAAAGCGCAGCCAATGGCGGCAACAATAAACGAAACGGTTACTGCAGGTCCCGCATGTTCGCCGGCGGCTGCGGCTGTTCTTACAAATAAGCCTGCACCAATAATTGCTCCTATACCAAGTGCAACAAGATTACCTGCATTCAACGTACGCTTTAAACCTTTTTCTGATTCTTCAGCTTGTGCTAATAATATGCCAACGGATTTTTTGCGGAATAAACTCATATAGCTTTTAATTGTAGGCGGAAAAATAAGAATTTATTTTTTGTAACAAGAAATCTTTTACTGCCAATATAGTTTGTGAGCGTTTGCAGTTTATAATATTATATTGCAAACAATTTTGCTTATGAAGAAAAGCAATAATCTTACGCTCTATATTTTTATTGCAATGATTGCCGGTGCGCTTGTGGGTTATTATGTGTATGCGCAATTCTCAACCGAAACAAGAAATCATTTTTCATCAAACATAAAATTGCTGACAACTATTTTTTTAAGATTGGTGCAAATGATAATTGCACCGCTTGTTTTTTCAACGCTTGTTGTGGGCATTGCAAAGTTGGGTGATATGAAAACTGTTGGGCGTGTTGGCGGCAAAGCAATGTTATGGTTTATTTCTGCTTCGCTGATGAGTTTGCTGCTGGGTATGTTACTCGTAAATATTTTTCAGCCAGGTGCAGGAATTAATTTGAACAATGCTGATATAGCCGGTGCAAAAAGTTTAATAGGAACAACACAGGAATTTAGTTTGCAAAATTTTGTAGAGCATGTATTTCCTGTTAGTGTTATTGATGCAATGGCACAAAATCAAGTTTTGCAAATTGTAGTGTTCTCTATTTTATTTGGTGTAGCGGTTGCTGCGCTTGGCGATAAAGGAAAAATTGTAATTAAAGGATTAGACGCAGTTTCACACGCAATTTTAAAAATGGTTGATTATGTAATGCTTACTGCACCCTTTGGTGTATTTGGCGCCATTGCAGGTGTAATGGCAACGCAGGGTCCGCAAATATTTTTATTCTACGCTAATTATTTTTTGTACTTCGTGATTGGAATTTTGTTATTATGGATTATTTTATTGGTTGTTGGATTTATTATTTTAAATAAACGGCTGCCTCATCTTTTAAAACATATTATTCAGCCATTAATTATTGCATTTAGTACAACCAGCAGTGAAGCTGTGTTTCCAAAACTTACAGAAGAATTAGAAAGATTTGGCTGCGACGAAAAAATTGTTTCGTTTGTTTTGCCGCTGGGTTATTCGTTTAATCTTGATGGTAGCATGATGTACATGACGTTTGCAAGCCTGGCAATTGCGCAGGCATATAATATTCATCTTGATTACGGCACACAATTAACAATGTTATTGGTATTGATGTTAACGAGTAAAGGCATTGCTGGTGTACCACGAGCATCGTTGGTTGTTGTAACTGCAACATGTGCTATGTTTAAAATTCCGCCGGAAGGTGTTGCATTGATTTTACCGATAGACCATTTTTGTGATATGTTCCGCACATCAACCAATGTAATTGGCAATGCGCTTGCAACAAGTGCAGTAAGTAAATGGGAGAAAGCTTTAGATTGAGTAAATTTGAAAAATTTTTTTTATGAAGTTTGAAAGAATATCAATTAATCCGAAAGTGATGATGGGTAAACCTTGCATTAAAGGCACAAGAATAACGGTTGAATTGATTCTTGAAAAATTAGCACAAGGAGCAGATTTCAATTATTTATTAGAAGGCTATCCAAATTTAACTATTGAAGATATAAGAGAAGCAATTGCGTATGCACATGCGGTTCTAACAAATGAAAAAATTATTGAAGCAGAACCCGCATGAAAATTATTGCCGATGAAAGTTTGAACTTTAGATTTGTTTCTTCATTGCGGGAGAATGGATTCGAAGTGTACTCTATATCAGAAAAACATTCTGCTGAAGACGATGAAAACATCTTAGAAATGTCTTTGCAGCCACCTGCAATAATTATAACTGAAGACAAAGATTTTGGAGAATTAATTTTTAAACAAAAAAAAGAATTTTCTGCTGTTATCCTGTTAAGATATAATGTAGGTGAAGAAATAAATATTCCAAAAGCTTATTATCATTATTAAAACCATTTACATGAATTGTATAAAAGCTTTGTAACAATTTCTGTAAACAGAACACGCATAAGACTTATATGATACAACTGCTTAATACTTTTCAATGGCACGATTTAATCAACCCTCAATTTTATATTGAATTTGGCGGCTTGTGGTTATTAGTGTTTATCATTTTTGCGGAAACAGGTTTATTCGCAGGCTTCTTTTTACCGGGAGATAGTTTATTATTTCTTGCAGGTATTTACAGCCGCGATTTAGCTGCACAGGTTATTCCCTTTTCAAATGAATATTCTGACCTGGTTATTTTATGGATAATTATTTCAATTGCAGGAGTGCTCGGAAATTTTACAGGATATTGGTTTGGCAAAAAAAGCGGACCTTTTTTATACGAGCGAAAAGACACCTTCTTTTTCAAAAAAAAATATTTACTAAAAGCGCATGATTTTTATAATCAATATGGCGGATGGGCAATTGTAGCAGCACGCTTTGTTCCTATCATCCGCACATTTGCACCCATTGTTGCAGGCATTGTTCAAATGCCAAAAAAGAAATTTATTTATTTTAATATCATTGGTTGCGTTGCATGGGTTTTTGTCATGTTATTTGCCGGACATTTTTTATATAAATGGGTATTGAAAAATTTTGCAATTGATTTAAAAGAGCATCTTGAAATAATTGTGATATTAATTGTTGTTATATCAACGGCGCCGATTATTTATAAATTCTTTTTTGCAAAAAATAAAACCAATTCAGAAAAAACTGTATGATGAATAACAGGCATCAATCTGTGTTCAGCCTTGCTGTGTGGGTTGCAGCGTTAGGTTATTTTGTTGATATATATGATTTGCTTTTGTTCAGCATCATCCGCGTTCCTTCTTTAAAATCATTTGGCTTAAATGATGCACAAATTGCAAAAGATGGTTTGTTTATTTTGAATGTTCAAATGCTCGGCTTATTAATCGGCGGAATTTTGTGGGGAGTATTAGGCGATAAAAAGGGAAGACTGAAAGTTTTATTTGCTTCCATCATTTTATATTCATTAGGCAACATTGCAAACGGATTTGTACAAAACGTAAATCAGTATGCATTAATAAGATTTATCACAGGTCTTGGATTGGCAGGGGAACTTGGCGCAGGCGTTACTTTAGTTACCGAATTATTATCCAAAGAAAAAAGAGGACTGGGAACTTCTATCATTTCAGGGTTGGGCATTGCAGGTGCTGTAGTAGCATTTTTTGTAAACAAAGAATTTGAATGGCGCACATGCTATTTTATAGGCGGAGGTTTGGGATTTGTTTTATTGTTACTACGTATCGGTGTGCTTGAATCGGGTATGTTTAAAAGCATTGAAAAAGCTAATATTTCAAAAGGAAATTTTCTTATGCTGTTTACAAACAGCGAGCGATTAAAAAAATATTTGATTACTATTCTTGTTGGGTTGCCTACATGGTATCTTATAGGAATACTTATTTCTTTTTCTAAAGAGTTCGGTGAAAAAATGGGCATACAAGGTACAATTGACCCCGGCAAAGCCGTGATGTATTCTTATGCAGCTATTTCTATAAGCAGCTTGTTCGCGGGTATGTTAAGCCTTTGGTTACAAAGCCGTAAAAAAGTATTGTACCTGTATTATATTATTATGTCTGCGAGTGTA
>JAICKT010000275.1 GCA_025927795.1 Parafilimonas sp.
ATAATTAGCTTCTATTTTCGCAAGAATATTATTGAGTAAATTATTGTGGTGAATTTTTGAATCTAAATGCATAGGAGAGTTGCGGCGAATGTGTGAAGTAATCAATCTTATGCCTTTTGCATTATCATAAACAGGCGGCTTATATTCAGCCAAAACAATTAAACAACTTCCTTTTTGATTTAAACGCGGGTCCATGCCTGAAGTTATTTTTTCTCCACGTGTAAGTGTCAAACGTATATGTGCATCTGTAAAAAAATTATTTGCTTTTAGCGTTTTAAAAATGGCATCACGAATAAATTCTTTTGTTGGAATATCGGCAAACATTAATGTATGTGCTGATGCATGTAAACGTTCAAGGTGCTCATTCAAACAAAAAACTTTATTGTTATAAACACGTAAACCCTCCCATACTGCATCGCCGCCTTGCACAGCGCTATCAAACACAGAAATTTTTGCTTCACTGCGATGATATAATTTGTCTTTAATAAAGATTTGTATGTTCTCGTTTTGCGGATAAAATTTTTGTTGCATGATTGGTTATTCTATTTATATGAGATAGCAAAAGTGAGATTTGCTTTGCAATTTTTATTCTAATTCATACACAACTGCCTCATAAGGGCGAAGCAAATTACTTGTATTGATTGAAGTATAGTTACTAATTAAAATTTTTGCATTGTTTATATCAATGCCTGTGTTTACTTCAGCATCCTGAGCAGAAAAATTTAAGAGCACCAGCAATTTGTTATTATTTAATTCGCGTGTATAGGCATAAACATGTTTGTTTCCTTTATCGAGCAATGTATATTTTCCATATACTAAAACGAGATTATCTTTTCTCAGTTTTACCATCTTTCTAAAATAATTTAAACAACTGTTCGAATTATTTTCTTCTGCTGCAACATTTATTGTCCTGTAATTTGGATTCACTTTTAACCAGGGCATTCCTGTTGTAAAGCCCGCATTGGCAGAATCATCCCACTGAAAAGGTGTGCGGCTATTATCTCTTGCCATAATTTTTTGCGCTTCCAAAAAAGATTTTAAATCACCGCCATTATTTTTTATTTGCTGATACATATTGAGTGTTTCAACATCACGGTAATCATCAATTGAATCAAACTTAATATTATTCATTCCCAATTCATCGCCGTTGTAATAGTATGGTGTAGCTCGCATCGTCATTAAAAAAGTAGTAAGCATTTTAGATGATAGTTCACGAAATTCAGGCGCATCATCTCCCCAGCGTGTAACCATGCGGGGCTGATCATGATTGCCGAGATAAACCGTTCCCCATCCTTTGTCTTTAAAAATTTCATCCCATCTTGTATAGATATTTTTGAATTCAACAAGATTAAATCCATTTGGATCAGGCACTTTAAATTGATTGGGCAACAAGCCCAAACCCATCCCTTCAAAATGATATAACATGTTTAATTCATTCCTGTCGGGGTCAACCAATAAATGTGCATCATTAGTTGTAATGCCAACACCTTCAGCCACTGTCATCACATCATACTTACTTAAAACTTTTTCATTCATTTCCCTTAAGTATTCATGCAGGTGCGGGCCGTGGGCATAATAACTGATATAATCTCCATGATATTTTTCAGGCAGCGGCGGAAACGTTATATCTTTTGAAATGAAAGGAATTACATCCATGCGAAAACCATCAACACCTTTATCAAACCAAAACTTAATCATGTTAAAAATCTCTTCACGCACTTTTGGATTCTCCCAATTTAAGTCAGGTTGAAAATCTCCGAAATAATGTAAGTAATATGAATTGGTTGATTCATCATATTGCCATGCATCGCCGTTCACATCAAAAAAACTCCAGCGATGTGCCGGCTTGCCTTTTTCTGCAGGCCACCAGTGATAATAATTTCTGTATGGATTATCTCTTGATCTTTTCGATTGCTGAAACCATTCATGCTGATCGCTGCTGTGGTTCACCACTAAATCCATTACTAATTTTAATCCGCGTTCATGCATGCCTTTTAATAAATCATCAAAATCATTCATCGTTCCAAATGCCTGCATGATATTTTTATAATCGCTGATGTCGTAACCATTATCCTTATTCGGAGAGCTGTAAATTGGATTAAGCCATATCACATCAACACCTAAGCTTTTTACATAATCAAGCTTTGATGTAATACCTTTTAAATCACCAATACCATCTCCATTGCTGTCGTTAAAACTGAGCGGATAAATTTGATAAACCACTGCTTCTTTCCACCATTTCCTATCAAGATTTGTTGTATCAGAATTGGATGAACTCATTGTTTACTTATGTTG
The DNA here is from genome assembly GCA_025927795.1 of Parafilimonas sp. Classification (GTDB taxonomy): domain Bacteria; phylum Bacteroidota; class Bacteroidia; order Chitinophagales; family Chitinophagaceae; genus Parafilimonas. The sequence continues at coordinate 2,296 of JAICKT010000275.1, forward strand.
TTTCTATAACTCACTGCAAAAACCGTGAAGAAAAGAAAAAGAATTTTTTTTTATTGTTTAGTTTGATGTGTTTGCTTTTATTGAATGCGGATATAGTTGCTCATAAAACATTTTGCATTCTTTATATAAAGATTCAAATTTAGCAGGCAAATCACGCTCACTTGTTTTTTGTTTTTCAAAACCAGTTGACTGATGCACGTTTTTATACCAATGTTTTGCCCACACGCCGTCATAAGGTTTTGGTCCGGCAGACCAATGCAACATTTTATCCGTGAATGAAATTTTCAGTGCATCGCACAATTGCTGCAAAACATTTACAGGTGCTTTTAAAATTTCATTTGAATCGAGCACAATGCAAGAAAGATTATTTTGCTTAAAATGATTAAATAAAAACCACTGCATTTCAATTCCAATATCCTGCATGGTAACATCATCTCTAACCTGCGAGTATGAAGCAATAATTTGTTTTGGATTGCGAATGAATATTATGTTTTCCGTTTGAGATAAAAAATCGAGATTAATGTTGATAAGATGATGCGTCATTTGTTTAAAGAAAACAATTGGCTTTTTATAATCACCTAAAATAATTTTTTTGATTACTTTATCTGCATCATTCAACTGTACATTTAAAATTTCTTTTTTGCCCGGGTGATCACTGTTAGTTGTTTTTAAATAATGTGCATATAAAGGCTCATCAACAACAACCGTATCATCGCGCTGTGCAAAAGAATACATCATGGCAGTTGAGATATTGCGCGGGCTGCTCCATAAACAAATACGCTTCATCAAACTAAAATAAAACAAAAAGCCTTCCCGATTTTGGGAAGGCCTAAACAAAAGATTAATGAGTTAGTTTTAAATTGAATTTAATTTACAATAATCTTTTCTGTTTGTATTTGCTCACCTGTTGAAATTTTAAGAAAGTAAACACCTTTTGCAAATTGCTGTAAAGAAATTTTTTCAGTTGAACCTTTGGTAATTGAACTAAGTGTTCTATTTAAAAGTACTTTACCATCTGTGTTTGTAAGAACGAGCGTACAATTTTTTTCAGGCGAATTAAAAATAACATTGGTATAAGTATTAGCAGGATTTGGTTGTATACTTATAAGTTTTGCAACTGTAATGTTTGATGCAATACTGTTTTCAGGTTTGCCTGCTGCAGTTATTGTAAAATTCTTATCCGAAATATCAAAGAATATATTATCCGCAGCAACTACTTCTATTCTTGCGCGTGAAGTGGTGCGCATTGGCAGTGTAATATTTGCAGAACCAGTATTAGGGGCATTTGATATTAATGTTATTGGGAAAGTATTGCCACCATTTAAAGAGAGTTTAATATTTACTGCCGTGCAATTAACAGGCGCAAGATTTGTTTTAGCCACATTCCATTTTATTGTATGCTGAGAGCCTTCAATCCATGAAACATTTGTGTTAGGCAATGTAACATTAAAGGGACCAGCATTTCCAGCAACTGTTACAACCATGTCATCTGAATTTGTGCCACCACCACCCGCATGATTATCTCTTATTGTTACCCTGAAGTTTAATGTACGGCTAACTGAAGGCAATACCTCCCACATGTTATAATTTGTGCCGTTTAAAATGGAATTCAAAGCAGGGAAATTTCTTATTTTATCTGTTACAGGTGTAAGTGAACGAAACACAGGACCAGTGGTTGCAGTTGAATCAGGAAATGTATTTGATGTGCCATTATTTTTATAAACATCATATTGTTCCCAGCAATAAGTAAGCGAATCCGAAGCATCAGCATCACTGCCTTTTGCTTTTAAAGCAAAAGGAGTTGATTTTGGAATTGTATAATTCTTACCTGCTTTTACAGTTGGAACTGAATTGCCTGTTGATGTAATCACAGCGCAAGAAGCGCCTGTGCCGGTTTTTATATAAGCATCAATTTGCTGTACACTGATAGCGTGAAAATATGGATCGCTGTGCGGCTGAATATCGGTTGAACCTGTATACCCTGCATAACCCATAATTGTAGAACCACTGCCTGGTTCCATTTGCGCAATCGTGCCTTCGTAACTATAATCAAATGTATGGTTAGCCCCAAACTGATGACCAATTTCATGAATCCAAAAATCAATTATAAAAGGGTCAGTGGTAAGATCGGTTTTAAAACCAGTAGCGCCTGAACCTTTAAGTGAATTATCACAAACACAACCAATACAACCTGCATTTCCTCCTGTTTCATAACCCATTAATAAATGTCCTATGTCATAATTATTGCTTCCTATATAAGTATCCAACGCTTTTTGTGCCTCGGTATTCCAATTTCCACTAAAATATCCGGAAGAACTGCTTTGAAACGGGTCTGATTTTCCATCTAAAAAAATTATATCATCTTCATTATCCACATAATTAAGATGAACCCCAAAATCTGTTTCAAAAATTGCATCTATTCTTACAAGGTCTGTAACCAAAACCGAAAGAACACTTGCTTTTTTTTGTGCTTTTGTCGTTTCAGATCCGGTTAAGCAGAGCTTAGAAAATTCACCACCGGTTGTTACCGCAAAGCGGTATGTTTTTAAATTGGCAACGCTTACTATAGACGAGTTTTCAACGCCCTGAACGTTGCTGCTTAATATTTTTTCGAGTTTGCAATCAAACACCTGTTTTTCCTGTGTAAGATTGCTTCTGTCAAAAACAACATATAATTTTTTTGCTGTTGAAACAGGATTAATATATACGGTACTTTTTTCAGGCGAAGTAATTATAGCATGAAAACCAAGTGGTGTAAAATCAAAATGAATTACTGATGAAGCATCTTCAATTCCTTGTCCCAAATATGTTCTGATGTTTGGATACTCTGCCTGCAGTTTGGGTTGCATAACCGGCGACTCTGTAATGCGAAAATGTTGAATGTTTCCATCTGCAACAGGAATTGCTATTATAAAATTTGATTTTGAAACAGCCTGTATCTGTGCTTGTTTCAATCCAAAACTTAAACCTGTTTCATCAAGACTGAACAATTTATAAACGGAAGGCTTAAACGAACCTGTAAATAATTGCTGCCCTTTTATAAAAGACGAAACCTGGCTTTCTTCAACTTTTTTCCAAAAATTATTTTGTGAGAATGTAACCGTAGATATAACAATTAGGGTACATAGAGTTAAAAGTTTTTTCATCGAGACATTTTTTAAGTATCCAAATATATAAATTTTGGCGGATAGAATTTTTAGATAAGACGTAAGCGGTTAATAATTTACCTTTTGCGGAACGCTTCAGTCAGTTCTATTGCCTGTATCGCTTCTTTTACATCGTGCACACGTAAAATATTTGCGCCATTTAATAAAGCAATTGTGTTTAGAACAGTTGTTCCGTTAAGTGATTCTTCAGCAGTTATTTTAAGTGTTTTATAGATTGTAGCTTTTCTTGAAAGCCCGGCTACAATTAGTTTGTCCAGTATTTTAAAAGCAGAGAGCTCTTTTAATAATGTAAAATTATGCGCATGTGTTTTTCCAAATCCAAAACCCGGATCAATAATTACATCATTAATATTATTCAGCCTGCATTTTTCTATTTGATGAATAAAAAAATCAAGCACTTCTGTTGTTACGTTTTCATACTTAGGATTATCCTGCATATTTTCAGGCGTTCCTTTTATATGCATGCATATGTATGGCACATTAAGCCTGCCAACGGTTGGTAACATTTTCTCGTCCATTGTTCCGCCGCTTATATCATTAACCATGCAAGCGCCTGCTGCAACAGCATTTTCGGCAACGTTTGCATAGTAG
>JAICKT010000166.1 GCA_025927795.1 Parafilimonas sp.
CCTTCTGTAGTTGTATAACCCACACTGCGACCAGCATTTTTTGCGAAATGTGCAATAAGTCGTGTTGTGGTTGTTTTGCCGTTTGTACCCGTAACTGCAACTATAGGTATGCGAGAAGAAACATTATTAGGATACAACATTTTTATTACAGCTTCACCAACATTTCTTGGCGTGCCTTGTGTGGGTGCGATGTGCATGCGAAAACCAGGACCAGCATTTACTTCAACCACTGCGCCTGTTTTTGCAGTGATGGGTTGTGTTATATCTTCAGCAACTATATCAATACCGCAGATGTCAAGATTGATTAAACGTGCAATGCGTTCTGCAAGAAACACATTCTGCGGATGAACCGATGCAGTAACATCTCTCGCAGTGCCACCAGTACTTAAATTAGCTGTATCTTTTAAAAACAAGACTTCGCCTTCAGGCAACACAGAATCAAGTGTTAGATTTTTGCATGCGAGTATTAATAATGTTTGCGCATCAATCTTTATTGTGGTTAAAGTTTTTTCATGACCATCACCCCGTGCAGGATCGCTGTTAACTTTATCTATTAATTCTTGTATGGTGGAATGATCATCGCCTGTAATCATCGCAGGTGTTCTTCTTGCAACAGCTTCGAGTTTATAATTGATTACAAGAAAACGAAAATCCATTCCCTTAATAAATTTTTCTGCAACAACTGCTTTAGAAATTTCCTGTGCTTTTTTTAATGCTTTATATGCTTCTTCTTTTGTTCTGATGTTTGTTGTAATACCGCGACCCTGGTTGCCGTTAAGCGGTTTAATTACAAGTGGAAATCCAATATTTGAAATTGCTTCGGATAATTTGTCTTCATTATATACAACGCTGCCTTGAGGTACAGGTATAAAATTTTTTGCCAGCAATTGTTTTGTTGCCTCTTTATCTGATGCAACGTCAACCCCCACACTACTCGTAGTGCTTCCTGTGGTTGCGTGCAATAATTTTTGATTAACACCCTGACCCAACATAATAAATGAATTATCATCAAGCCGCTTATATGGAATGCCTCTTTTTTTTGCTGCATTTAAAATAGATTGTGTGCTGGGTCCGATGCCTTCATTTTTATTTATAGCTATCAACGCCTGTATATCTTCTTCAATATTATATGGCTGATTGTTTTTTAAAGCTTCCGCAATGTGCACCGCAGCTTTGGCAGCATAAATACCTGCGCTTTCAATCTGGTAAGCAAACACCACATTATAAACACCTTTTTTTCCTGCAGAACGTGTACGCCCAAAACCACAAGGCATGCCGGCAAGCGATTGAATTTCCAAAGCAATATGTTCTATTACATGACCAAGCCATGTACCTTTTCGAATGCGTTCAAACAAACCGCCCGGCTTTTTTTCTGAACAACGATGTTCATATAATGATGGTATTAATGCCTGAATACGTTCCGGAAATCCATCAATTTTATTGGTGGGTTGTTCTTCTGCTTCCTGCAGGTCTAACTTCATTACAATTAACTGTTTCCTGTAGGTTGACCAGTAGTTTGGTCCGCGCAAAACTTTTACGCTAATTATTTCCATAAAGGGTTATTATTAATATAAGTACTGGTGGCTAATAGCAATCATATTTAGAAATAACGGTATAGTTTCTTCTATCAAAATTGTGCCAGCAATAACTTTAAATTTGTTTGTGTAAATACTTAAAAAGGCTGTAGTTTATACCATGAAGATTGATGAAAGAAATACACGTTTTCATAACTAATTATAGAATATAATTAAGAATAATTATTCACTTAATTCTTCATGATCATCTTCGTCTTCAGTTTCCCAATCGATATCATCCGCTTCTTCCGGTGTAAGATCATTTTGTTCAAGATCATCTTCATCCAAGGGTGGTGTATTATCTTCCTCAGAATCTTGTTCATCTAAACCAGAAACATTGTCGTCTTCGGTATCTTCATCTGTTTCATCAAATTCATCTTCCTGTTCATCCTCGCCATCTTCATCGCCACCAGGTAAATAATTGCTTTGTAAAACTTCAGTTTCTGAACCTAAATTATTTTTCTCTGTTGTAACTGCTTGTTTGGTTCGCAGTATGTTTTCATTTGTTAGCATATTTTTTATTTTAGGATTGATAATACTTGCACTTAACACAAAACCTCTGCCATCCTTTTAAAAAATTGCTTTAGAAGCTTATAAATTGTAAACGGTAACATTTTTTACTTGTGAACGTTATAACAAATCATTTGCACAATAAAGAAAATGAAATACGAGTGTTTTCGTTATTCCGTAACATTTATTAACAACTGAATGCCTGAATAATGACTGACTTTAAAAACCAACATCAGGCAGTAAGCAGTGTGATTGAATTTTATCGGGGTAGCGGTTATGAGGAAACTGTACTTACCGCCTTACAAGAAATGCTTGTTAAACACATGCAGCATAGAAATAATTATGATGAGCTTGCTATATTTCTTGATGAAAGATTGCAGGCAAAGGGTGTGCATTATGACAGTGCAAATATTTATTTATTAATGATGAATGCTTTACTTAAGGCATCTGAATATAATAATGAGAAAACTTTTGATTGAGCGGCAGATATCTCCTGTAACAATACCGGAACTACACGCATAATTTTTAGGTAGCAATGTGAGAAGTTAACTTACATTTATTAAATTTGGCGATTATAATTACCGATTTGCGCTTTATACTGCTTCTTATTTTTTCAACTTTTGCTACTCTATATTTAACTGCACAGCAGCAGTATCTTTTTTCTCATTTGCATTCCCGCGATGGTTTGGCATCCGAAATTGTAAACGCAGTACAACAAGATGAAAAAGGTTTTATCTGGATTGCCAGCAACAACGGTTTGCAGCGTTACGATGGTAAAAATTTTCTCACATTTCAGCATAAAGAAGGCGATAAAAATTCGTTGCCATATAGCCGAATTACATGGCTAAAAAAAGATTCGCGCAACAGGTTGTGGCTTTTAATAGAAGACAATAGAATTGGTTACTTCAATACAAATAATTTTAGTTTTCACGAAGTGCCAATACGTACATCAGCAGATGATTTGCACAAATTAGATGGGCGTTTATTTATAGATTCTTTAGGGAATATAATATTCATGTTAAGTACCGGCGGAATTTATACTTACAATGAACAGCACGATGAATTTGCATCTTCGTATAATCCATTTACATTACCCAAAAACTGGGCACCTATCTGGCTTGCTTATAATCATCAATATAAAACTTATTGGATAACCTGCGATTCAGGGTTGGTAAAATATAATGTAAAAAAGAAAACGCTTTCTTATCGCAATCATAATGCAGATAACGATTCTGTCATCAACGCTTTTTCATCTTCAAAAGTGCTGTTACAATTGTGGCAGGATAGATCAGGAATGTTTTGGCTGGTTGGCTGGGAAAAAGGTTTAGAAATTTTAAGCTACGATTCAAAAACAAATACAAAGTACGAATGGCAAAGTTCAATTTATAAACAAAACAGAGGCTGGTATTTTGAACCTACCAGTATTTATGAACAACAAAATGGTGATGTGTGGTTTACGGGTTTGAATTTGTTTGCGCGTTTTAACCGAAACAAAAATGATTTTGATTTTATGCGTGATAATTTGCCCGGTGAATTCAGCCTGCATTATGACGATATAAATTCAATATTTGAAGACCGCGAACATAACATTTGGATTTGCAGTAATAAAGGATTGTATCGCTTCAATCCTTCGGCACAATTAATTAATACATATTTTAATCATCGTTACGATAAAGACACAACAATTTATCCAAATGTTTCAGATTTCATTCAATTAAAAAACAGAGACTTTATAGTGTGTACGTGGGGCAACGGTTTGTTTGGTTATGATTCAGCAATAAATCCTATTCACAGAAATTATCTTGATCAATCTATTCAGGTGCATGATGGAATGGTATGGTGCATTCATCAACGCAAAAATGGAGATATATGGCGCGGCATTCAAATTGGTTTCTTAAGTATTTATTTTGATTCAACAAAAACAACAAAAGTATTTAGACCAGACATAATTAATCATAGTACAATAAGGCAAATTGAAGAAGACAGTTCGGGCGATTTATGGCTTGGTATGCAGTCTGGTTTAATTGTAAAATGGAAAGCTTCATCAAACGAATTTGTAAGGATGAATAAGTTCAGCAGCCCTGTACATCGTTTATATGTTGATAAGCAAAACAATATTTGGGTTTGTTTACGCAACCAGGGCGTATTTAAATTAAGCAGTGTTGATGGCAAAATTTTATCTGCTTACAGTACAACTGCACCGCAGGGAAAAAGGCTGATGCTTTCGGGAGCAAATGACATCATTCAATATAACGACAGTTTATTTTTAATAGCAAGTGGCGGTGTGAATGTGCTCAACATTCATAATAATTCTATCCGGTTTATCGATCCAAAAAACAATACGTTTACCAATACTGTAACGAACCTTGTATTAGATAAAAATGGTGTTTTATGGATTGCTTCAGCGAGTGGATTGTACAGTATGAACATGCAAACTGAAGTAGTAACGAGATATGATGAAAGCCAGGGCATGCAACCTGCTGAAACAAATGAAGGTTCGTCTTACGTATTGAAAGATGGAAGGATTGCCTTGGGAAGAAACCAGGATTTTATCATTTTTGATCCTGCTAAAATTAAAGCAACAAATGTTACTCCTGATGTGAGAATTACAGGTTTTAAATTGATGAATGAATCATTGCTTACTGATTCATTGTTTAAACTTTCTTCAATTGATTTTCCTTATAACACAAATGCTGTTACTATCCAGTTTTCTACATTAACGTATCAAAATAATTACCCGATTTTTTATAAGCTGGAAGGACTTGATAAAAATTGGAAGGCTGCAGAAAACAATGAGGCTGTATATAATTATATTCCGCCAGGCACATATACCTTTCAGGTTTACGCAGAAAATACAGATGGTGTAAAAAGCAAAAAAATTACGGCACTTACATTTACAATAGCTGCTCCTTTTTGGGGAACATGGTGGTTTTATTGTTTGCTTGCATTGCTGGTAGTTGCATTATTGTTTTGGTATGATAAGGAACGCATGCAACGCAAAGCAGCATTGCAATTAATGCGAAGTAGTATTTCAGACAACCTTCATACAGAAGTAAACAATGCTTTGCAGGATATTAATATTCTTAGTGAGATAGCAACTATTAAAGCTGACAGAGAACCTGTGCAATCTAAAAATTATATCAGCGAAATAAATTATAAAAGCCGCAACATGATAACGGTAATGGATGATATGTTATGGAGTATCAATCCTGCAAACGATACCATGCAAAAATTTATAACAAGAGCGAAAGAATTTGCAGCTTCAATAAGTTATTCAAAAAATGCTGTTGTGAACATACAATCTGATAAGCATGTATCAATGCTTAAACCAGATATGAAATTGCGGTATGAATTAATGATGATTTATAAAACCTCATTAAATTGGTTGGTGAATGAAATGCAATCGAAGAACACAACTGTACAATTAAATTATATCAATAATCAATTGCAGCTAAACATGTTTGCAGATGAAGTAAACCCAAGAATGCAGGAAGTAAATATCATCGAAAAGAAATTAACGGAGAGAGCAGCAACAATAAATGCAGCGCTTGATGTTTTGGTTGAGGAAAACGGAACTGCAATTATTTTAAGTGTAAGAATGTAAATTATTTTCCCATCCACGTTTTAAACTCAGTTACTTTTTCACGACTCACTAAAGCTTCTTTACTATTCACAGGCTTCAATCCGAGAATTAACCTGTTACCAAAATAATCATCAATTTTTTCAATGCTGTTTACAGAAACATAAAACGATCTGCTGATGCGAAAAAAATAAGATGGGTCAATCATATCTTCAAGTTCATCCATTGTATAATCAACTACATATTTTTTGTTGTCTTGGGTAATGAAAAAATTTAATCTTCCATCAGCAAAAAAATATGCAATGTCATTCACATCAATACTCACCAATCGCTGACCATGCTTAACTAAAAATCTTTTTCGATATTCTTTTGGCTGTAATTTTTGCTGCAACTGTTTTACAAGATCATCCATGCTTAAAGTATTGGAAGATGAACTCTTATTTTCATTGAGTGTTTTATATTTAATTAACGCAGCTTCCAATTCTTCTTTTTGTACGGGCTTTAATAAATAATCAATGCTGTTTACTTTAAATGCTTTTAATGCAAATTCATCATAAGATGTTGTAAATATTACAGGACTTTTTACTTCAGTCAATTTAAATATTTCAAAGCTTTGCCCATCTGCTAATTCAATATCCATCAATATTAGATCTGGTGCAGTATTTTTTTCCAGCCATTGCACGGTACTTTCAATGCTGTCAGTTTCACCTTGCACAACTGCAGTTTCATCAACAGCAGCCAATGTTTTTTTTATTTTTTTTACTGCGAGTTCTTCGTCTTCAACAATAAGAATGTTCATAGTAATTTGTTTAATATTAATATTCTTCAACAATTTGTTTTGCTGCAACATCGTTCCAAACCATCGGCAGAATAACCATAAAATTGTTTTTGCCTTCAATTATTTGAAACCCGTCCTGCTTCATCAGTTTATATTTTGTACTGATATTATTTAAGCCGATATGTGTTGATTTAATATTCAATTGTTTTTTTTGAAGGTTGTTATTTACAACAAGCTTGTTTCCCGTTGTTGTAAAAATATCTATGATCAAAGGATGTTGTTTTGAAACAATATTATGCTTCACTGCATTTTCAACCAATAATTGCAAACTCAATGATGGAACGAGGTAAGCATAAAATTTTTTATCAATGTTAAAATTGATATGTAAGCCATCACCATATCTTGTCTTTAGTAAGCGATAATAAGACTCGATAAAATGCACTTCTTTTTCAACCGTACTTACACTGTCTTCGTTTGTTTTTAAAAGATAACGATATACTTTGCTTAACTCATCTAAAAAGTTCTCTGCTTCGGTTTTATCTTCCTGTATTAATGATGATAAAGTATTAAAACAATTAAAAAGAAAATGCGGATTTAATTGACTTTTTAAATTTTCAAATGCATGTTCCGTATTTAATTGCTCAAGCATTTCTTTCGCGCTTAAATTTTCTTTATATTTTTCAAGACAATACAACACTTCCCATAATGTATCAAAAACAAGATTAACAGCAAGTCCGACAAAATAACCCCAAACAAGATCTTCACGTTGAAATGTGTAACCAAGAATATGAAACGTGTTATACACAAAAAAAATCACGAACACACTTGGCGTCATTACCAAAATATTGGTAAAAATTTTGAAGAATATTCGTTTCCCTGTTTCATTAAGTTCAGGAAATTTTTTTCGAATGAAATGATCGTATTGAATGTGAAAAAACCAGGAAACAATACCAATTGCATACAATAAGGAAAATGAAATCAGCCAAACTCTCGTATCAAAAGCATGCTCTTTAAATAAAATGCTATTCAACACCATTACTATAACCGGCATTGAAATTAAAAAGCAATAAATCTCAACTTTATTTGGCTTTGAAAATTTCATAAAGCTACCTCCACATCTTCAGTCAATGGAATTGTTATGCGTTGCTGCATTTCATTTTCTTCAAGAGTTACGGGTTGCGCCGAATACATTTTATATTTTGTTATCAAACTATCAAACGCTTCTTTAAAATTTAAAATATTCATTCCCTGCTTTGGCTGAATTGTGTTTTCAATCACAACAGAATTTTCATCAGTATAAATATTAATCAACAAAGGTTTTGCTTTGCTGAAGGCATTGCTATAAATAATATTTTCAATTATCACGTGCAAACTCAACGGCGCAATTTTTTTGTGTTTTACTTCATTGTTTATATTGATGTGTATATTCAATGCATTTCCAAATCGTGTTGTTGCGAGATATAGATATGATTCAATAAACTTCAATTCTTCATCAAAATTTACCAACTGTTCTTCATCACCTTTTAATAAATAGCGATATACTTTTGTCATTTCATTTAAAAAAATTTCCGCCTGCTCTCCATCTTCGTTTATCAAACTGCTTAATGTATTAAAACAATTAAAAAGAAAGTGCGGATTAATTTGTCTTTGTAAACTCAATAAGCGGCTTTTGTTATAAGCCGTTTGCATTCTTGTTGTTTCTGTAACTGATGCTTTCCATTTTTCCCAATTCGCTGCAGCCTCATTAATAAATGTAAGAATAGTACTCGCCAAACATCCAAAACCTGTTACCCACCATTGCATATTTCGTTTCGCATTTAAATTACTCCATTGCAATTTTTCATATAATAAATACAATCCTTGCACACATAAAATGTTCATTATGTAAAACAGCGGCAACATAATTGCAATGCGTCTGAATAAATCTGCGTCGTTTGGAAATCTCCTTTTAATAAGCACAGCCACTGCACCAAAAACAGAATAGATGACTCCAAAATAAAATAATGATGTAATAAAACTCGTTCCGAAATTTTTGAAAGAACTAAATGTATTGCTGCCAATTGCAATAAGATTTATAATAACAGTATAAGGCAGCATAAACCACAAAAAAATGATTGGCTCTCTTTTGCTATACCGTACTAATTGCATATCTCAAATTAAAATAAATAACCGCACATTTTTTTGCGTTTGCATAAATTGATGTTTTTGCTGCTTCAATTGTTATTAAGTAAAGATGAATTGTAATTATTGTTGTGGCGGAATTGGCTGTGGCACTATGTTATGAACTGGCTTTGTTGTTTTCAAATATGCAAAGATGGCTTTCAGATCATCATCGCTTAAGTTTCTAAAATTCTGCCAGGGCATTGGTGGCAACAATGAACGGTTACCATCCAAACCTTTTGATTTTCCTTCACGCAACGCTTTGATGAATTGTGCTTCATTCCACGCGCCGATGCCTGTTGAATCAGAACTTATGTTTGCCGCGAAACTAATTCCCCATGGTCCTGCAGCGCTTGTCAAATCCTGATTAAATGTCATCCATCCTTTGGAAAAAGCATCTGTACTTATTTTATTAAATGGTCTGTTTGAAGGATAACCTGAGAAGCGCAATTCGTCAATTACTTCAGGTCCGTTCGGTCCCATTTTTTTCGGTGAATGACAATCATCACAACCAATAGATGTTACTAAATATTTTCCGCGATTTACTAATTCAGTTGATGAATCATTGTGTAATGCTTGTGTTGGTTTTGCTGAACTTGATTGTGCGTTATTGCAAGAAGTAATTGTATAAATTATTATTGCCGCTATTGCAATAAATGCTAATGAAATTTTTTTCATAATGTTTTTTTGTTTTGTAATGTTAGGCGACTATTTAAGGCGTCATGTCGACGAAGGAGAAATCTCTTGTTAAAGAGTGGTTCAGTTTTAAAAACTGAACCACTCTTATTAATTA
>JAICKT010000489.1 GCA_025927795.1 Parafilimonas sp.
TTATTTTTTCTTCATTGTCTATAATATCATTTATTAAGTCATCTTGTAAATCATCATCTCTTTCTGCTTTCTGCTTTAAGCGTTCAGCTTTCAGCTCTTCGAGCATTTCTTTATTCACTTCAGAAAAATTATTCACGAAGTTCAACGGGTTTTGTATTTCATGTGCAATGCCTGCAGTAAGCTCACCAAGTGAAGCCATTTTTTCGCTTTGTATTAATTGGGCTTGTGTGGATTTTAATTCTGTGTATGCTTTTTCAATTTGCTTATTTGCTTTTTGTTTTTGTCTGTTACTTCTAAAAAGAACAAATGCTATCAATAAAAGTGCAATCAATCCGCCAATAAAAATGTATGTTTTTATTTTATCACGATATGCTTGTTGCGCTTCCAACATGTCCTGCTGTCTTAATTGCTCATTGAAGGTCATGCTTTGCATCTGCATTATTTTTCATTGATTAAACAGGCTGTCTTTCGTTAAGAGAGTTAGTTGCAGATATTTTACTGTACTATCATTGTTTCCGCTTGATTTATAAATGTCAGCTAATAAATTAAGCGCATCAAGCTGAGCCAGCGGATACTTTGCATAATTGTTTAGTTCAAGTGCTTTTTTAGCATAAACAATACTTGAATCAGTCAGATTGATTTTTCGGAATGTTTTGGCAAGACCATTACAATCTAACATAGCATCAGCATAAACATTCTGGTCAGTTACAATTTGATATTCTCTCTTATAATAACTAATCGCTTTTGCATAATCGCCTTTTGTAAAATATATGTTACCAGATATATATAAAACAGGACCATAATTTCCAACCATCTGTAAATATGCAAGCGCTGAATATGGCAAATCAAGTTTATTATAAATCTCGGCAAGACCAATCAGGGCATCGCTATGCAGGTCTTTCCAATATTTTTTCCGGGCACCTGCTGAAAAGTCGGGATGCGATTCATAAATTGATTTTTCTTTACGGGTATAAAAAAGTGCGTGCTCATAATCTTCTGCGTCCATATATGTGCCGGCGAGATAGCCGTAGCACCAACCGATGGTGGGAAAATCATGAGACCTTTCAGCAAGTTTTAAAGATTCCAGTTCAAAATAAATTGCCTGCGGATAGTTTCCTGTTTGTGATAAAACACCTGCATAACTTCTCAACGCAGCTGATAAATAAATATCAGATTTTATTTTCTTAGCTAAAACAATTGCTTGCTGTGCATACACCATTGCAGTATCTGGCTTTGAATATGTGTAGTTAACAATAATACGGGTCAATGTAGATAACCTCTCAGTATCATCTTTCGACTGCGCCAATGCTTTATTAAGGCTGTCAATGTATGTATTTTGCGCCTTCGCACTTATGCAAAAAATAAATAAGCAATTAACCAGGAGTAATTTTGCAAGCAGCGTTTTCATTACACAGTTATTGGTAATTGAATAATAAACACACTTCCTTCCCCTTCTTTACTTTCAGCTTTTATCGTTCCGTTATGTTCTTTTGGTGATGATGTCATAAGCTAAACTTAAACCCAAGCCTGTTTCTTCACCTGTTGCGTTTAACTCATTCGGAATTTGTTTAGGCGGCCATAGTAGTGTTTTAAGTTAAAAAAATTATTGAGAGATAAATATAATATTTTCAATCCTGGATATAAAACAAAAAACCCGTCTTTGGAAAGAGACAGGTTTTCAAAATTCAACACTCTAACGAAAAAAGTCATTATTTACCAACACGATCTGCTTGTATCAATCAACTTCCCATCTACGTATAACGAATATCTACTGTCCAGCATCGTATCGCTAAAGAGTTAATATAATTTGCCTGCATTTAATGAGAATTTTTAAAAAGAATTTTTAGTATTTGGGAGAAAAATTTAAGAAATCCTGACCGGGATAATTTATTTTTGGTGATTAAAACTTGCGCTATGAAAATCCTCGCTGTCGACGATGAGATCGACGTTAAAACTTTATTTGAGCAACGGTTTAGAAAAGAAATACGCAGTAACGAATTTTCGTTTGACTTTGCTAATTCTGGCGAAGAAGCACTTAATTATTTGCACACGCATAAACATACAATTGATCTGATTCTTTCAGATATAAATATGCCGGGCATGAATGGCATTGAATTGTTGAAAAGGATAAAGCAAATGTATACAGTTCCACCGCCTGTTGTAATGATGATTACAGCATACGGTGATGAAGAAAATTATAACAATGCAATAAAAATTGGTGCAGATGATTTCTTAACCAAACCAGTTGACTTTAATCTTTTAAAAACTATAATTAAAAGTAAAATAGGTGTAGAACTTTAGTTTTAAATAACCCGCACCGGCGTAAGTGTAAGCCTAAACATAATTACCTCTATCACTAGTGAGGCTATTGTAGCAGTCAGTTGCCACTCCGCGAATGCATTGTAACAGTAATAATAAAAATGCAAAAGCAATATGTTGATGCTGAACATGCGTGTCATATCAATTATCTTTCTTAACCCCGTTCATTTTCGCCTGTATTCATTGACATAAGATTTTGTTTAATTGTGTGAATGCTGTTGTTTTCTTTTTCTCTTTCTTTTGAATTTTTTCTGCTGAAACGGTTCGTTTGTATTTCGATTTTCTTCGGGTTGTATTAATTCATCAAACAGTTTTGCTGCTGATTTTGCAAATTGCGAAGTGTCAGAGTTTTCTTGACTATTCGACTTTGCATCTTTAACCTTTTGTTGCTCTAAATTTTCGGGATTGAATGATTCTTTGATTTCATTTGATGGTTGATTGATTAGTTGTCCTGCATTACATCTTTGCTGAATACCATTAGCACTGTATTGTTTTCCTAAATGGCTGCCGTTAAATACGCATTTTGTGTGATGGTCAACGTACGTTATCCCGTAAATAATTCCATTATCATTTTGCCTTAGTACAACATGAATATTTTCTTTTTGAACAGCCTTGATTAACTCTGCCAAAGATTGATTTGGTTTTTTTAAAACAGCGAAGTCAATTGCGTTCATCACTCTTTGTCTATATCTCTGCCTTTCGTGCTCATTGCTTTCAA